>DATGHT010000266.1:0-5013 GCA_035307865.1 Candidatus Eremiobacteraceae bacterium
CGGTAACGGAATATCGCTTCGACCTCACGACGCACGAACGGTAACGCGATATTGCTGAGCGGCGCATGAGGCAACGAATAGTCAACCCGGTCTCGCACAAGCGTCCCACCATCCCGAGCGGCAAAGCCATGCCGATGGCGCCACAGTTGATACGGTCCGCGTAGCTGCACATCCGTAAACCCTTCATCCGGCCTCCAACGCACGACGAGCGTCTTCCAGCGTATAGGAAGCCCGCGCACTTTGAGTTTGTACTCGATGAGCGCGCCGCGCCGCATCGCGATGGGCTCGGCCGTCAGCATTTCAAAACGCACGAATGGAGGCGTGAGCGCCGCCAGGTTTGCGGGCTGCGAAAAGAATTGGAACACGCGGTCGTAGCCGGCAGCGATCAGCTCGTTCGATTCCAAATGCTCGAGCGCGGGTGGCCGAGCGGATTGAAAGATGCCGAGCAACGCCTGCTCCAACAGCTCGTGTTGCCACTCGAACCCACGATCGTCGGCTTTTCCCGGCAGCATCAACTGGCTTGCCAAAAGCGATTCCGCAAATTCTCCGAGCAGCAACTTCAGCGCGACGCTTGGCGCCGGCGCAAGTGCAGGGCGGTTGAGCGCATGTCCCAGCGCACGAGCGAAGCGAGCATTGCTGGCGACGTCGGGTGACACTGCGTTGAGCGCGCCCGACAGTTGCTCGTCATCAAGGGCGAAGAGATAGAGCCTCACGAGATCGTCCAGGTGGATCCAAGGCCACCACTGCTTCCCCGAGCCTAGCGGACCGCCGGCGCCCCACTTGAACGCGGGCAGCATCGCTTGCAACGCTCCGCCTCCGCGCCCCCACACCAAGCCCTGTCGCAGGCACACGACTCGCGCGCCGAAATGCGCGGCTCGCAGTGCTTCGGCTTCCCAATCGATGCAGACGCGAGCCAGAAAGTCGTTGCCGGGTCGCGCGGATTCTTCCAGCGGCGCGTCACCGCGGTCGCCGTAGTAGCCGCTGGCGGACGCGGCCAACAACACCTTGGGCGGGCGTTCCCCGATGAGCAGGGCGTTGACGAGGTTGCGCGTACCGATCTGCCGGCTATCGTGAATCGCCCGCTTCTTCTCCGCCGTCCACCGGCCGGCAACGCTTTCGCCTGCCAGGTGGATCACGGCGTCGAGCTCGCCCAACACGTTGGCGGGAATGAATTGCATGACGTCGACGCGGCGCACGTCGACGCCGGCCGGAAGTTTTGCTCGGTCGGGATGACGCACGAGCGCGCGCACGTAGTCGCCGCGCCCGACGAGCGCGGTGACGAGTGCCCGTCCGATGAAGCCGTCCGCCCCGGTCACTCCGACTTTTTTCATCATCAATGCTTTCGCGGCAGCCATGTTGAATGCGGCGGCGAAATTGCTTCAGGATGCGCGAGAGGTCGCAGCCGTTCTAGGCCCTGCGCGCGGTAAGGAGTCTGATTGTACATGATGTCTGTCGTACGGGCGCTCTGTTTGGTCATTGTGCTGGTTTTGGGAGTCCTCCAAATTCGTGCCGCCGGCGCCACGCTGTCATTGACGTCACCGGCCTTCAAGCCCGGCGGCACGCTGCCGCATCATTTCGAGTATCGCGGCTACGGTTGCGAGGGAGACGACGTCTCGCCGCCACTGCATTGGACGGGGGCGCCCGCAGGCGCGCGCGCTTACGCGCTCACGATCTTCGATCCCGACGCCAACCGGGGTAAAGGCTGGTGGCATTGGGTCGTGTTCGACATTCCAGAGGGCGCGCAAGGTCTGGTTGAAAATGCAGGCGCTGCAGGCGGCAAAAATCTGCCGCCGCACGCCATGCACGGTCTGACGAGTTTCGGCAGCGCGGCTTACGGTGGGCCATGCCCGCCGGTCGGCGACCCACCGCACCACTACGTCTTCACGTTGTACGCGCTGGATCTGGCAACGCTGCCGGACGCCAAGCCTACGACTACCGGACCGCAGTTAGAGGAGCTGCTCAAAGGCCACGTGCTCGCGAAAACAGAGTTAGTCGGCCGCTTTGGGCGACCGTAAGGAGCGCAAGGCCAAACTCACGCGATTCGCGTTCCCCTCAACACGTTGATCGGCGAACCTTCTGCGATGCAGACGGAGTCGGGCTTTCGTTGTAGCACCTCGCCGAACCGAGCGCCGTAGAGCAAGGCGGCGTCGCCCTCGTACGAGCCCTGCGCGTCGCTCCAGAGCCGCCAAGGTTCGTGCGTGACTTCATATTCCACCGTGCCGCCGCCACGTTGCTTGGCATAGCCCCAGTAGTGCTCGGTGATGAACTGCGCGAGACTGCCCGGCTGCGGTTGTGCCACTCGTCCGGCCGCATGTGCGCCGAGCCGCTGCCACCGCCCGCCGAATCGCCAACGATATTCCGTTGTGATCGAAGGCGCGCCGTTCAACCCAAGCGCGACATCATGCCCCATCGGAAGCGCGATGTAGTGCTCGTTGTATACGATCCGCGCGATGGCCGCGATCAAGAACTTTGGCACGATCTCGCGGACGAACACGACGCCGCGGCGCAACTCGCCCGCGTGATCGCGGCGCACATACAAGCGCAGGTTGACTTCGTCGAAGTCGCGGTGCAGGGGGAACGCGATTCCCAGCACGCGCGTAGCGAGGAAGCGGAAACCGACCAGGCTGACATATGTCTTCCCGTTCCAGGCGTCGAGCGACGTGCCGGCAGGCACGAACTGCGAGAGCATGCCGGGATCGACTTCGTAGTTGAGCATGGTCAGGTAACGCCATTGGGCCGATAGAAATACGCGCCGTGGCGCCGGGCCGGAACCATCATTGCTGCGCAAGCGCACGCACCTCATCCAACGTGGAAGCCTCGGCCGGACTCTTGTCGGGCCGCAAGCGTGCGATGCGCGGAAACCGTAACGCAAACCCCGATTCGTGCAGCGGGCTCGGCTGGACGATGTCGAAAGCTATTTCGACGACGATCTCGGGCGCAACCACGAACCTGCGGCCGCGGCGCCCAAGCGTATGCGCCAAAAACCATTCGGTCTTTTCCGCGATTTCCGCGTCGGTCAACCCCGAATACGCCTTGCCGACCGTGAGGAGCCGCTCGCCGTCGCGCACCGCAAAGGTGTAGTCTGAGAGGACGTTGTTACGTTTGCCGTGGCCGTACTCCACGGCCACGACGACGCAATCCAACGTCACCAATTCCCGCTTGAGCTTGAACCATTGTCGTCCCCTGCGGCCGGGCAGATATGCCGAGTCCGCGGCTTTGAGCATGAGCCCTTCATTGCCGCGCTCGCGCGCCGCCTGGAACAACGCTTCGATTGCGGCGCCCTGGGCGGCAGTGGGGGGCGACTGCACGTCGATCCACGAGCCGCCCGACAACACTAGGTGATCGTCGAAGACCGGCAGAGCCTCCAGCCTGCGGCGCCGCTCAAGCAAGGACACGTCGATGAGAAACTCGCCGCCTTCCGCCAACAGATCGAATGCGACGAAAGCGACGGGCACTTGCTCGAGCAGCGCTGGCTCGGGCGCGATCCTCGATAGCCTGGTTTGCAAGGCCTGGAACGGCAGCGCGCGTCCGTCACGCCACGCCAAGAGTTCTCCGTCCAAAATGCAGTCTGTCTGACAGCGCCGCAGGCTCTCCGCGACTTCGGGATAGGAAATCGTGACGTCGTTGAGCCGGCGCGAGAACAAAGATGGGATGCCGCCTTTTACGTGCGCTTGGGCACGAATGCCATCGAACTTGTCTTCCACAAAGTAGCCGCCCGCATCCAGCTCCGTGTAGCCGCCGCCGTATGCGATCGGCGAGGCAAGCATGAACCCGATCGGCCTTGCATAGGCGACCGTGGCATGCGGTAGGCGATCCTCACGCGCCAAGCGCGCGACTTCACCGATGTCCCCGCTTGCCATGAGTGCGCGCCGCACTTCGCCGTGCCCTCGCCCAAACGCCAGCGCAAGCGCATCGACCACCAAGGCTTCTTTGAAACCGATGCGCAGGTCACCGGTGATAAGCTTGACCAGATACTTGGCTTCCAGGGGGGTGGCGTCGGCAAGCAGCTGCGCAAACTCAGATTCGCGCTTGCGCGTGGCGCCGGGTCCTGCAAGGCTCGCGATGCGGGCGAAGCTTTGCGCTACGCGCCCGAGCGAGACCGGCGCCTGAAACAGTCCACGTTGCGGACCGGCGTGCATGAGCTCCGCCAGCGCTCCACCCAGATCGCCGTGACGATCGTAAGCGCGCGCGAGGGCCTTGTCGCTGAAAACCAGCACGCGAGCGGCCGCGTGGATGATCTGGCTGCCTCCCAGGCGCAACGCACCGGCCGCTACCGGCAGCGCCCGGCCGCTGCAAAACGTGGCGGCAATCGCGAGGTCCTCAGGCGGCGTGCCGCTGAGGAATTCAGCCACCAAACGCACTTTTTCGTTGCGCGAAGCGGTCGCATTGACCGCCTCGCATAACTGCGCGAAGCGCTCCACCGGCTAAGCGAAGAGTTCGAGTTGCGATTGCGGCGCGAGCCAGCGCGCATCGATGCCGGCGCGGCGCAAGTGATGCACGAAATCTTGAAAGCCGTGCACGCAGTACACTTTGCTGGGCTGCGCACGCTCGACGTATTCGATGAGCTCATTGAAGTCCGCATGATCGGAATAGGGCAGCGCGAGATCGACGCCGAGCCGGAAGCGCGTTCCCGCATCCACCGCCCAACCGGTGACTGCGATTTCAAAACGGGGGAAGATCTTCTTCATCAGCGAGCCGCGCCGCGCATCCGGTGGCATCACGAGCACGTGGCCTGCCCGGTCGGCCTCTTCATACGGTTGCCACGCGCCCAGGTTTACCCCCAGCGTTTCGTAGGCCGTGCACATACGCGCGATGACGCCGTGCACCATCACGGGCAAGTTGGCGCGGTTCAACACGGCGACGATCTCTTGCGCCTTGCCGAGCGCGTACGCGTAAATGACGGGAGTCCGCCCGCGCTCCCACGCAGCCTTGCAGCGCGCGACCAACTCCGCTTCTACGCCTGCCCGGTCAGGAAAGCGGTAGTGGGGGCGTCCATAGGTGCACTCCATCACC
>DATGHT010000267.1:0-5394 GCA_035307865.1 Candidatus Eremiobacteraceae bacterium
CTCTTTCATCAGCGCGCCGCAGCCGGCCGAGTTGACGATGACCGCGTCGACGTTCGCTTTTTCGAAAGCGTCGATGTTGGCCCGTGCCATCTGCGAGGCGTGCACTTTCTCACCGGCGTGCACGTTGAGCGCGCCGCAGCACCATTGGCTCGGCACGACTACGACGTCGCAGCCGTTGCGCGCGAGAACGCGTGCCGTTGCGGCGTGGGTCTGCGCGAACAGCGAGCTCATCACGCATCCCGTGAACAAGCCTACCCGCGCGCGGCGCTCTCCCCGCGCCGCATAGTTTGCGCAGAGCGGAGCGCCGGCATCGAAGTTCTCCGGTATCATGCTGACAAGCCGGCGCAGGCGGCCCGGCAGCACGCTTGCGAGCAGGCGCGCAAAACCCGGCACGCGCTGCAGCGCCTGTGCGGGTGCGAGCAGCGCGCCGAACAGCGCGCGATTGGGAAGCAACCGTTCGAAGGCGAGCGACCGGAAAGCGCGCCAGCGGCGCCGCCCCGCCGAGGTGGGCAGATGCGTCTCCACCTCGTGGCGCCCGTATTCCAGTAAGCGTCCGTAGGGCACACCGGCCGGACAAACGGTTTCACAGGCGCGGCAGCCCAAGCACTTGTAAAGATGTTCGGCCAAGTGGTCGCTCATCGCGGCTTTGCCTTCGGCGTATTCCTTCATTAGAAAGATGCGGCCGCGCGGGGAATCCGGTTCGAAATGCAACAGCCGGTAGGTCGGGCAGGCTTGCTCGCACAGACCGCAGCGAGTGCAGCGATCGAAGTCTTCGATCTGCATCAGATGGCCGCCAAAAATCTGCCGGCGTCGAACGTGCCGGTTGGATCGAACGCCGCCTTGATGCGCCGCATCAAGCGCAGCGGCGCACCCGACGGAACCGGTTGCAGCAGCACCTCTTGCAACGCCGGCGGCGCGGACAGATACTCGGCGTTCCAATCCGAAGCCGCGCATTTCTGCAGAAACGATTCGAGAGACGCAAGCCCGCTCGCAGTTTCCGCCGCCGGAATGTGAGCGTAGGTGAGGCCGGCGGTGGGGTGCGCCGTGATCTCCGGCTGCTCGAACGCGATCGCCAGCTCCTGGATGACGGCCGGCGTTTGCGACGGCAGCGCACCGATCTTCAGACAGAGATAGTCTGCTGCGGGGTACAGCGCTCCACCGGCCAACTCGCTGACGTCGCCCCAGGCGTGCGGCACGCGGTCGGCGTCGAGTGAAATCATGGACAGCGCTTCACCCGCGCCGCAGATGGCGCGCACGCCATCCAGCTGCCGCTGAACGGCCGCGTGGGTTCCGCCGCAGCGCACGAGCAGCGACCAACGCAGGCCATCGGTGGCGCCCAGCGCCCGAACGCGGCGCAGCGAGCGCGCGTCGTGCAATGTCGCCGCCAGCGGGAAAAGCGGCGAGACCGCGATCTGCAAGGCGGCGTCGCAGGCGGCTTCCGCTCGGTTGAATTCGGCGACGATGAGCGCTTCGCGTGCCGGCAGCGGCGAAATCTTCAACGTCGCTTCGGCGATCACGCCCAGCGTGCCGAACGCACCGACGAACAGCTTAGCGATGTCGTAGCCAGCGACGCTCTTCACGACCTTAGCACCCGTGAATGCCGTCGAGCCGTCCGACAGGCACACGCGCATGCCGAGCACGTTGTCGCGCAGCGCGCCGTAACGCTGGCGGAGCGCCCCGCCGGACCGGCTGGCGAGAACGCCGCCGATCGTGGCCTCCGCAGCAAAAACAGGATCGCAGGGAAAGAACTGGCCGTGCGCGCGCAGCGCGGATTGCAGGTCTGCGAAGGGCGTGCCGGCGGCGACCGTGACGGTGAGATCCGCCGGCGTGTGCTCGAGAATGCCGCGGCAACGCGACATGTCGAGAACCGCGTCGATGCTGCGCGGAGCGGGTGGCCGCCACTGCTTCGTGCCGGCGCCACGCACGCTGATGCTCGCGCCCTCCTGGCGCAGCGCGTCGATGACCTTCGCGGCCTCGTCTGCCGTGCGCGGTGAAAACGCAACCTTGGGAATGCGGCCCGCGATCGAGTACGCCGCACACTCGCCGGGATGGATGCGCGGACGGCTGCCTGCGTGACGCGGCAGATCGACGCTGAAGGGCAGGTTTAGCTTCGCCATGGCGCTATCCTAAAACGCAGGCCCGGCAGCCGCGGCTACGGCTTCCGGAAGCGAACCCGAGGCGGCTGTGTGCGCGCTCTCGCCGCAACGCCGCGACGTGGGAAAGATCTTCGCGGGATTGCACAGGCCGCGCGCATTGAACGCGTGCTTGAGGCTCGCCATCAACGCTAGGTCGGCGGGCGTGAACTGCACGTTCATGCAGTCGCGCTTCTCCATGCCGATGCCGTGTTCGCCCGAGATGCTCCCGCCGCGCCGCACGCACGCGCGCAAGATCTCGGCGCCGTCGGCAATCGCTTTGTCTACATCACCCGGGCGGTCTTCGTCAAAGCTGATCAAGGGGTGCAGGTTGCCGTCGCCGGCGTGAAACACGTTTGCGATGAGCAAACCGTAGCGCCGCCCGATTTCTTCCACCTCGGCGATGACTTGAGGCAGCTGCGTACGCGGAATCACGCCATCTTGCACGTAGTAGTTGGCGCTTACTCTGCCCATCGCTCCGAAGGCGCTCTTGCGCCCCTTCCAGATCTTCTCGCGCTCGGCTTCGTCGGCGGCCACGCGTGTTTCGCGCGCGTTGTTGCGTTTGCAGATGGCGGTGATCGCCGGCAATTGCTCGGCCACGGCCTCGCGCAGCCCATCCACGTCCACGATGAGAATGGCTGCGGCGTCCGTTGGAAAGCCCGCATGGACGAAGGCTTCGATGGCCTGGGTGGAGCGCTGGTCCATCATCTCGAGCGCCCCGGGCACGATGCCCGCAGCGATCGTGTCGGAGACCGCGCGCGATGCATCGTCGATGCTCTCGAAGACCGCCAGCAGCGTGCGCGTGCTTTCTTGCACGGGCATCAGCCTGACGGCGACCTTGCTTGCGATGCCCAGCGTCCCTTCGGACCCGACGAACACGCCGAGCAGGTCGTAGCCGGGCGCATCCAGCGTCTTTCCGCCGAGCCAAACGATGTCGCCGTCGGTCGTCACGATTTCGCAACCCAGCACGTGGTGCGAAGTGACGCCGTAGGCCAAGCAGTGCAATCCGCCCGCATTCTCGGCGACGTTGCCCCCGATCGTGCACGCGGCTTGACTCGAGGGGTCGGGCACGAATTGCAAACCGGCGTGACGGACTGCCGCGCTGATGTCAGCATTGACCACTCCCGGCTCGACCACGGCCAACCGGTTAATGGCATCGACCTCGAGGATGCGGCACAGCCGGGCGGTCGAGATCACCACCCCGCCGCGTTCCGGAATCGCGCCGCCCGACAAACCCGTACCCGCTCCGCGCGCCAGGTACGGACACGAGAACTCATTGCACGCTCTGATGATGGCTGCGATCTCAAGCGCCGAATCCGGCAGCACGACCGCTTCGGGCAGCGCCCGGTCGATGGAACCGTCATATTGGTAATTGCGCAAATCGCCGCCCGACCAGCTGATGTGTTCGGCGCCTACGATGCTCGCGAGCCGCTCCAAGAGCGCTTTTTGCATGGAAACAACTCATTCGGGGAGTGTGGAAAAGGCTCCCGGCCGCAAGGTCGCCCGGGTTGCGGCGCGAACTGGAAAGCCCGCCACAATGCAGATTGAACGCGTGGATTGCACGCCTCACGAGGACGTCTACCACCCCGGCGAAGTGATCAACATCGCCATCTACTTCCGCAAGCCGTTCGTCGGCCAGTGCGAGGTCGGATTGGTGCACAAAGAACACGCATTTGGGTCGGACTTCCGCCGCACGACGTTTGCGCGCAGCAGCAACAATCTCTACGAGGGCCAGCTGTACATCCGGGATAGCCAGGTCGGCCGCTGCATCTTGTTGGCCCGGCTTGCGCCGGTCAAGGGATCGGCGCAGATCGTCGCAGCGGGCGATCAGATTTTCGAAGTGCGGCCGCTCCGGCCTTAAGGCTGGCGCGACCGTCTGCAAACAAGGAGGCTCCGTGGCACCGCGGCTCGGTGAGAAACTGCCGCCGATTTCGGGGGAAACCCCGGACGGGCACTTAGACCTTGCAGATTTCCGAGGCTCGAAGTCGGTCGTCTTGTGGACCTATCCCAAAGACGCCACCTCCGGCTGAACGAACGAAGCGAAAGACTTCAGTCAGCGGTCCGCTGACTTCGCAAAGCTCGATACCGTAGTCGTCGGCGTGTCTCGCGACACGGTCGAGTCGCACCGCGGCTTCGTTGCGGCTAACGATCTCAAGCTGCGCCTCCTCGCGGATCCCAGTGGCGCGATCTGCACGACGCTAGGTGTACTGCCCGACCCTGCGGGGAATGCTAAGAGGACGACGTTCATCATAGACAAGCAAGGCGTTGTCCGGTATATTTTCGAGGCGGTGAAAGTCGCCGGGCACGCAGATGAAGTACTGCAAAAAGTACAAGAGATGAATTCATGACTCAAGCTTTGCAGGAGAGTATCGCTCGTGCCGACAAGCGGCGGCGGAACCTGCCGTTCGCAAGAAAATAGCGCGCGCGGCGCGCCACGACAGCGATAAAATTTGGAGGCTAAAATGAGGCGGAAAACGAGAAAGAGCGCCGGCTCGAAACGCGCAAAAAGCGCCAAGAAGCCCGCACGCGGCGCGGCACGCAAAGCCGGTCGCAGCGCCGCCGGCGCACGGCGCGCGGCGGGCGGGAAAACCAAAACACGGGCCAAGAAAGCAGCGCCGCGCGCGCGCAAGACAGCGGGCGCTCGCAAACCACGCGGCGGCGCGAGCGTCAAGCGAGCCGGCGGCAAACGCACGGCGGGCGCGGCCAAGCACAACGGCGCACCGGCCCAACCACGCGGGCGGTCTGCCGAGCGCGACCGTTCGGTCGAACGCATCCAAGAACCCGAGATCGAGGAAGCCGTCATCGTCGTCGACGAGTACGACGAGGGCGAAGACTTCGACGAGAACCTCGACGATGAAGATGAGGAATTTCAGCCGGAAACCGAAGAGGAGTACTAGACGGCGAGCACACCCGGGCGCGATGTCTAAGAAATCGGGCGAGGCGGCAAGCCTCGCCCTCTTGTTTGCAGTGGAGAGCACGGCAGCGGCATTGTGGTGCGGTGTCGTCAGCCTGGCGCTGCTGGACCGGCGTGCCGTGCGCACGCTGCGGCCGTGCGCTGAGCAGGCCGGCCCGGTCGTCACCGCGATCGTCCCCGCGCGCAACGAGGCGGCGCTCATCAGTGGCTGGATCGCGGACGTCGTCGCGCAGACGGACGGCATCGCCCGCATCCTGATCGCGGACGACAGCTCGGAGGATGAAACCGCTCGCATCGCGCTGGCTTGGGCGCAACGCGATGACCGAGTCGGCGTGCTCACCTGCGAAG
>DATGHT010000268.1:0-2741 GCA_035307865.1 Candidatus Eremiobacteraceae bacterium
TATTCACGCGTGCGTGCGTTGCCGACGAAGCTGCGCTACCCTGGCGAGGGTCCGATTCCGCGACGCTGATCGCGTCAGTTGCGCGCCACGGGCGCGGTCCAGAGCGAACCATCTTGGAAGCGAACCGAATCGACCGAGCACACGACGCTTGTCTTGCTGAACGACGGCGAGAGCGCGACGGCTTGCAGATCTTTGAACCCGTGGTTGATCTCGACATTCGGCGCGAAGGTTCCGATGTCGCGAACGTGGAGTTCACCTGGACCGTTGTTGTTCGAGTACGACACTTTGAACCGGACGATCGTCGCGGGTTGCGGACCTAAGTTGACGTAACGGATCCGCAATTGCCCGGTTTGGACGAGCAGCGCATCGCTGCCGTACGCAACTTTGCACGCGTCGATCTGCACCGGCGGCACTGGATTTTGAGTGGCCGATGCCGCCGGAGAAGCGGCGGCCGCGTGCGCAGTTGCCGAGGACACGGGAGCGTGGCTTGCTGCCACAATCGCCAAGCACGCCGCGACTAGCATAAAAGAGCGCATGATTCTCAAGTCTCCAGCGCCAAAGCGCGTCTTCGTGAAAGCGACAAACACCGTTGGAACGAGTACCCGCACGAAATGGCTGTGGGCTGCGGCCGTTCTCTTCATTATTATCGGGGTGTTCATCGCCGGCGAACACGGTTTTCAGAATCGCGTCGGACGCGAACTGGAAAAGGCAGCCCCCGTCGCCCGCAAAGTTATTCCCCCGCCGGCAAAAAAGGTCTTGCGCGAAGGCAGGGAGCTCTTGCCGATCTACGGAGATACCGGACCGTGGATTGCACGCAAAGCCGGTTCGGTCGTCTACTTCGGCGCGGTTGGGCTGTTCGTGTTGGCGTTCTGGCGGCGCAAAGCACTCAGTTTGTGGCAGACCCTCGCAGTGACCGTGCTGTCGGGGATTGCCATGTCCACACTCGTTGAAATCTTTGAATATCCCGAGGAGCTGTACGACGAGCTTTTCGACGTCGCGTGCGGAGCGCTGGGCGGAATCATCTCCGGCCTGCTCGCGTGGTGGTGGCGCCGGCGGCACTGAAACGATAGGCGGCAGTTGAGAACGCGCCGAACCGCGCCCGCATGACCGAGCCTTATCGTTACGGTGAAATGACGTGGCCGCAAATCAAAGCGGCCGCCGCTCAAAACCGAGTCGTGGTCATACCGGTCGCGACGATCGAGGACCACGGACTGCATCTGCCCGTCGACACCGACGTGCGGCTGTGCTACGCGGCCTGCGAGCGTGCGGTTGCACAGGCCGCTGACCGGGCTTTGCTCATCCCGCCCATCAACCACGGCTATAGCCCGCACCACATGGACTTTCCCGGCCCGATCACGATTGCTGCGGAAACCTTCATTAGATACGGGCTCGACGTGTGCAAAAGCCTCGTTGCCCACGGGTTTCGCAAGCTGCTGATCGTCAACGGCCACGGCAGCAACACACCCTTTGTGGACATCATCGCGCGTCTTACGGTCGTGGAGACCGGCGCACTCGCCGCCGCGGTGAACTATTGGGCTGCGCCTGGAGTCCGCGAGGTAGCCGAGAGCTTACGCGAGTCGGAGAAAATCGGCGGCATGGACCATGCATGTGAGTTCGAAACGTCTATCTACCTTGCGTTGCGGCCCGACCTGGTCGATATGTCCAAAGCCGTCCACGAGCTTTCGTACGAGCCGACCAAGAATTATTGGACCGACCTCGTCGCGGGCGACGGCCCGCTCATGATGATGGAGCACTGGAGCGCGCTCTCGCAAAGCGGCGTGATGGGAGATCCCACGAAAGCCACCGCCGAGAAAGGCGAAAAACTGCTCGCGGCGGCAGCCAAGGGGCTCGTCGAGCTGATCGACGAGCTACGCAACCGCCGGCCCGCGCAACGCGAGGACCATCACTAGATCCCGAGGGCCTTGAGCAGGATCCGCTTGGGGCGGCGACCGTCAAACTCGCCGTAGTGCACGCGCTCCCACGGGCCGAAATCCAGTTTGCCGTTGGTCACCGGCACGATGACTTGATGGCCTAAGAGCATGCGCTTGAGGTGCGCATCGGCGTTGTCTTCGCCCGTGCGATGATGTTCATACCCCGGGTCTTGCGGGGCGAGTTTTTCTAGCCACGTCATGATGTCGCGGTACAAACCCGACTCGTGGTCGTTCACGAACACGCTCGCGGTGATGTGCATGGCGCTTACGAGGATGAAGCCGTCGCGCAGGCCGGATTTTGCGCAAACGCGCTCGACCTCGTCGGTGATGTCGAGAATTTCGTAACGCTTCTTCGTGTTCATCGTGAGATATTCAGTATGAGCGATCAAGGCATTCGCCTCCTCAGAGCAAGGACTGGTTGCTCCCAGCTTGAAATGGTCAGCCGAAAGCACGACGGCAGTTCTTCTGCTGCCGGCTTGCGGCATTTTCGCTCCGGGGTGAGAGCGTTGGCTACAGGAAAGGCCGTGTTATCATGATGCGTATCCACCGCTATTGGGCTTTAGCGTTGGTCATGTTCGCTTTTCTCATCGCCGGCGGTGGTTCCGCGTATGCAGGGACCACGGGCGGCATCAGCGGGCATGTGATCGACAGTGCTTCGTCGGCGCCGATCGCAGGCGCGCAAGTCGCTGCCGTATCGCCCTCGCAGAGCGAGACCAGCACGAGCGACGCGACCGGAGCATACAGTTTTGTCTCACTGAGTCCAGACACGTACACCCTGACGGGATCCAAGAGCGGCTACGATTCCACCGT
>DATGHT010000269.1:0-5632 GCA_035307865.1 Candidatus Eremiobacteraceae bacterium
GAGCGGATATCGTTGCAGCCGGCCGGGAACGCCGTCCAGCTGGTCTTGCAACCTGCGCCCGGCGACCTGTGTTTCGCTCGGGGTCAAGTGTAGAAAAAAGAAACCACCCCACGTTTCCACGCCAACGGGATGCAGCGCGAACTCATTTTTGTAAAACGCTTCCTCCTCTTTAAGGAAAGGAGCCGTTCGCAGGCTGCCGTCGAGCGCGTAGGTCCAGGCGTGATACGGGCAGCGGATGCCGCTGCCGAACGTGCCGCTCGGCCCTAAGCCGGTCTGTGCGTTTGGTTCGGCCGTGGCAACCGGCACGAGCCGGCTGCCGCGATGCCGGCAGACATTGTAATACGCTGCAAGCGTGCCGTCTTTTCTTCGCACGACGAGAATGCTTTCGGCGGCAAGCTCCAAGACGAGATAGTCACCCGGGTTCGGCACTTGCTCTTGGCGGCCCGCACAGAACCACTCGCGACAGAAAATGCGTTCCTTTTCTTGCGCGTAGATGTCGTCCGAGAAATAAAAAGCCTTAGGAAGCGTTACTTCAAGTTTTGACTTGATCGCTTTCATGGGTGAGCGTTCGCGGCGCCGCTAGCGAAACCATAGGAGAAATACCAAGCCGACCAGCGTCACGAAGATGCCGCTGATCACTTCGCCGTAGCACTCGACCGCTGGAAAGCTCAGGCGCTCCAACCCCGCTGCCGACAGCATGCAGGTCACGACGTACGTGCCGATCGTCGTGAAGGCAAAAACCAACGCCATGATGAGGAGCGCACCCGCACCCAAGGGCGCGGCCGCGAAGAAAGCCGGCAGTACTTCGACGCTGGGTGAGGACCCGATGATCAACAGCAACGCCGTACGCGAGGACACGCCGCGAGCGGTTCGCAGCGCCTGGTCGAACTCGGTTTGCGGTGGCGGCGCCCGCAGCTCGCGCAGTCCGGCGCCTACCGTCCAGAGCCCAAAACCTACGAGACCGGCTCCGGCTGCGATGTCGACCGCGTGCCCAAAACGCTGCGCGGCGAGTGCGCCCGCGCCCCAGGCAATGGCACCGATGATCAGCGTCGAAACCGTGTGCCCGAATCCGGCGATCGCCGCGGTGCGTGCGGTGTGCGCCGGCGACCAGCGCCGGCTGCGCGCGATGACGGCGATCGGTGCCCAATGATCGGGGACGATCGTGTGCAAAACGCCGACGCCCCCGGCGGTGAGAACGAGGAGCGGCAAAGGCGACGCGGTCAATCGTCAAACCGAGGCTTGCGTACGCAGCCAGCGCCAGTCCATCGCGAACCGAGTATGGCACGCCATAGCGACGGGTTCGTGCTCGCAGGGTCATTGACGACGTCGGTTGCAGGCATCCTCTAGTTGCGGCGGCGTCCTGCAAGGAGGCTGACGTAATAGAGCAGCGTCAGCAGCGACTGTGCGACCGCGGCGACGTACGTGAAGGCCGCAGCGTTCAGCACCTTGCGCGCGCCCTCGAGCTCAGCGTCTCTCAAAATTCCGTTCGTGGTGACCAACTGCAGTGCGCGGTTGCTCGCGTTGAGCTCAACCGGTAATGTGACGATGGCAAAAACTGCGGTCGCCGCAAACGCAATGACTCCGGCCCACGCCAAGCCGGTGAGATTCAACCAGAGCCCGCCGATGAAGAGGAGCGGTCCAACCCAAGCGCCCAGTTGCACCGCCGGCACGATCGCGCCGCGCAGCTTCAGTGGCACGTAGTCCTGCGCATCCTGCAGCGCGTGCCCAAACTCATGTGCCACGACCGCCACCGACGCAACGGAATTCTGGACTGAGCTTTGCGAAAGATGGAGCGTCTTGGTGGCGGGATCGTAATAGTCGGTGAGCATGCCCGGGGTGCTTGCCAATCCGACGTGCAGGCCGGTGCGTTCCATCAGCAGTCGCGCGGCGTCCGCGCCCGAAATTCCGCTCGAGGTCGGCACGCGCGCATAACGCGCAAAGGTGCTCTTCACCGCCCACTGCGCCCACAAAGCCAAAATCAGCCCGGGCAGCGCGTACAAGAAGTAGCGCGGATCAAAGTAGTACATGTGCGGCCTCCGTTTGATAGTGTGGTGGGTGGAAATCTAGATTCCTTCCGGCCAAGGTTCTTTGCAAGGGTTCCGCTCGTACTCGTGACCAAGTCCCGCTCGATTGCGAAACGTAGCAACAGCCCAATCTGGTCAGCGAGGAGAACAGCCGGGCGAGCTGGTTCAGCTCAGCTTCGCAGGGATGCTGGTCATTGCGGCAGTCGCGACGATCGCGGGCCTGCGCGACATCCCGCACCACGCCGAGCTTGCCGTCGGCGCGTTCGCGCTGCTCACGCTCGCTGCGATGCTGGCGTCCAATCTGTTGTGGAATCGCGATGATGCCGCCGCGCTCGCGATCGTGCTTGGCGTTGCGCTGCTCGCACGGCTGCTGTTGCTGTTCAAAACGCCGTTTCTCTCAACCGATGCCTACCGCTATCTCTGGGATGGCCGGTTGCTGCTGCACGGCATCGATCCATATGTGGTCGCGCCGACCGATGCCGGCCTGCAGCTGCTCCGTTCACCGTGGCTCTATCAGCATCTCGATTGGCGCACCACGCCGAGTCTGTATCCGCCGCTCGCGCTCGCGCTCTTCGCGACCGGTGCGCTTCTCAGTCGCGACAGCTTACTCGCAATAAAACTGCTGATGGCGCTTGGTGATGTCGTCGCACTCGCGCTGCTGTTGCAGTTATTGCGCGACTTCCATCTACCACGCGGCCGCGCGGTCATGTATGCGTGGAGCCCGCTTGTGATCGTCGAATTCGCCTGGAGTGGGCACTTGGAGTCGTGGTGTCTGGCGGCCCTGGCGTTGGCGCTGCTCATGCAGCGCCGCGGTAAGTTGTTCGCCTGCGCCGCGGCGCTCGCTGCGGCGGTCTTGGTGAAGCTCTATCCCCTGATCGCCGTTCCGGTGTTCTTCCCGCGCCGCCCGTGGACGCCGATCGCCTGGGTCGTCGCGACCGTGGGCGCAGTCTATCTGCCGTTCGTCGTGTGGCACGCCAACGTCGTGGGTTTCCTGCCGCAGTTCGTCACTCACTATCGTTTCAACAACTCGGTCTTCGGCCTCGTGCCTGGGCCGCTCATCGTAGCGCTGCTGGTCGTGGGTGCGGCCGCGGTGATCGTTGCGCGCCGTGCGGGCTTAGGAATGCCTGAGGCGTTGATCGTCTTGATCGCCGCGTATTTTGCACTTTCGCCGACAGTGAACCCGTGGTACTTGACCGTGTTCGCTTTGCTCTTGCCGCTCGTCGCAAATCCGTTCGAAGGCGCGTTGGCGCCCCTGTTTCAGGGGATTCAGTTGTGGTTGTTGCTGGCGCTGCTCGGCTATGCAGCCGAGGCCGCGCCTGCCGCGCGCGCCGTGGAGTACGCTCCTCTGTATGTGGGCGCCGCTTGGAGCGCCCTGCGTGTGCTTGCCGCGCGAGCGAGTGCGAACGGCGGCGCTTGGCTCAGAGGCGTTTAAGGAGCCGCCTGGGGAGGGTGGGTTACGAGCACAGGGACCGGTGCCCGCCGAATGATGCCCTCTGCAACGCTCCCTAAGAGAGCGCGAGTGATGCCGGTTCGTCCGTGGCTGCCGATGACGATCAGTTCGCTCTTGTTATCGCGCGCGAATTGTAGCACGGAATCGACGCAGTCGCCTTCAAGCAGGCGGACATCAGCCTCGACTCCGGCCTTCTTCGCTCGTGCCTTTGCGCCCGTAAGGATTTCTTCCGCAGCCTTCCGGGCTTCGTCAAAGATGAGTTCTGGGTTCATTGAAACCGGGACCGTCGCAATCGCGAGCTTCTCGATTTCCAGCACGTAGATGAAGGAGAGCGCGGCGCGCTGCTCCTTCACCATGCGAAGCGCGAGATCGATCGCTGCCGCGGCCGGTTCGGAACCGTCGATAGGCACGACGATATTCGCAAACATGAAGCGTTCTCCAGGACAGGTCCAGCCCGCGAGTTAGGCCGCAGCCGTCTGTTGTGAGCCTGCTGCCTAATAGCACGGTCTCGAACGCGTTTCACGTTCGCGCAGCCGGCACCCTATCCGGCGGCGGCCTGCGTTTGTGCTGCTTTCGGTCGGTGCCTGATCGCAAGTGACAGCAAACCGCCGACGACAGCGATCGCGATGACGATCGAGCCGGTAGCCGGATGCGCAAGCGCAGGCACAGGGGCGAGCGCGTCAACCGAGAGCCTGCCGGCGCCTCCAAATGCGACCAAGAGCGCGCCCGCGATGTAGGCGAGATTGAGCTCGTAGCCGCCGTTGGCTTGCCAGTACCCCTTGGCCAGATGCACGCTTCCGATCGCCACTATCATGATCGCGATGATCAGCGCCGGACCGATGGGATTCAGCCAACCGGCGAACGTCAGCAGACCGCCAAGCAGTTCACCGACCCCCGCCATGAATGCGAACAACGTTCCCGGTTTGAATCCGAGGCTTTCAAAGAAGCCGGCGGTGCCCGCAAGTCCATAGCCTCCAAACCAGCCGAACAACTTCTGAGCCCCATGCGCCGCCAGGCCAAGTCCTATGATGACTCGCGCGAGCAGAAGACCGATTGCAACTTCCATTTTCTTAGTACTCCGTTCCAGGTCGCTAGCCGCTGTCTGCCGATTCTAGTATAGTTTGGCCCAAAAGTACAGTAGTGTCTTTTTTGATATCAGGTTACTTCCACGGGCATTCGCTTTGATTCGCTTTCCCAGGCCGTGGCAAAATGACCCAGGAACCAGCCGAAGCGTGGAGAGCTTATGACAAGCGAACGGATCCTTGGAAAAAACGGTCCAGCGGTTTCCGCGATCGGTTTGGGCTGCATGGGCATGTCCGAATTTTACGGGCCGCACGACGATGAAGAGTCGATTGCGACCATTCATCGTGCACTCGAATTCGGCTGCTTCTTCTTGGATACGTCCGACATGTATGGGCCGTTCACCAACGAGCGCCTTGTCGGCCGCGCGATACAAGGCAAGCGCGACAAGGTATTCTTAGCGACGAAATTCGGCAATCAGCGCGACGAAAAGGGTGAATGGATTCGCATCAACGGCACCCCCGAGTACGTGCGCGAGGCTTGCGACGCGTCGCTGCAGCGCCTTCAAACCGACCACATCGATCTCTACTACCAGCATCGAGTGGACAAGACGGTTCCTATCGAAGAGACCGTGGGGGCTATGGCTGAACTCGTGCGGGCTGGGAAAGTTCGCTGCTTAGGCCTGAGCGAGGCAGCGCCGGATACCATGCGCCGCGCGCACGCCGTTCACCCCATCACTGCGTTGCAGACCGAGTATTCGTTGTTCGCTCGCGATGTGGAATCGGAAATCTTACCGGCCTGCCGCGAACTGGGCATAGGCTTTGTCGCATATAGTCCGCTCGGACGCGGACTGCTCACCGGCAAGATCACCGACGTGTCGCACTTGAGTGAAGGGGACTACCGGGCCAAGCATCCGCGCTTCCAACACGAGAACTTCCGCCGCAATCGTGAGTTGGTCGCGCTCTTGACCCGCATCGCGGAGCGGAAGAAGATCACGCCGGCGCAGCTCGCACTCGCGTGGCTGTTGCATCAAGGCGAAGATATCGTGCCGATTCCCGGCACGCGTCGCCGCGAGCGCCTGGAGGAGAACTGGGGCGCGCTCGACGTTCGTCTCAGCGCCCAGGAGCTCGCGCAAATC
>DATGHT010000270.1:0-3057 GCA_035307865.1 Candidatus Eremiobacteraceae bacterium
GCTGCCATCCCGGTGTCGGCCCAAAACGACCTTGCCGAACGTGCGCAGCGCATGCACGCCGAGCAAGCCGCTTGCACGCCTTTTATCGGACGGCAGCAGCCTGCAGATCTGCGCGATAAGGTGCTTCAGCTCGGTGACTTCGAGGGCGCGAAGCCGCCTATACTCTCGCGCGCGAGCGTAGTTGGCGGTATAAGAAACGACTTGCCTATTCTCCGGATCACCCGCTGCGTTGGGTCCGAGGCTGAAGTCGATGTCATCGCCGCTCCATCGGAAGCGCAACACGGCGTCAGCACGGCGGCGATCGGGATGCAGCTCCGAAAGGTCCGGCTCAAGGCAGTCGTCCCCAAAAACCGACGTTCGTATCGCCAGTCGCTGCTGCGCTGAGATGATGACGTCCGCTGGCAAAACGGTAAAGCGCTTCGCAGCTAGCTCGCGGCGATACGTTTCAAGAGGGTCGGGAGCTGCCATTTCGCTCTTCGGTTAGAGCTAGCTCGTTCGGATGCGCCGGGCGAGCCTCGCGCTCCAACGGTAGAGCGCAAAAACGGCTACCGCAAATCCGATGAGCGCGAGCGCGACCCCGAAGGGTTGAAACGAGTCCCCCACCACCGCAAACGGCGTCGCCTTGCCGGTGAAAACGATAATGCCCGCTAAAAGCACGCCGAAAAGGCTCTCGCCTACGATCAATCCCGATGCGATGAGCACGCCCATCCGCCGCGCAACGTCGCCGTTGGGGCGCTTTGCAACCGCGCGATTGTAGCCCCATCCGACCACCGCACCGATCACGGCTGCCAATGTCGTCGCCGCCGGCAAATAGATGCCCAGGCCGACGGCGAGCGGCGGGAGTTGCCAGCCCTTTGTCGCGCGCAAGACTTCATCCACGATGATGATGCCGATGCCGATGAGGACGCCAGTCCCGATAAGTCCCCAATCGATTTGTCCGCTGATCACGCCTCTCGCCAGCGCCGAGATCAGCGTCGCCTGCGGTGCGGGCAGCGCATGCAAGGCGGCGCCGAAACCGTACGCCTTGTTGAGCATATCGAGGATTGGCGGGATGACGATCGACCCGAAGATCACGCCGGCCACAAGCGCCACCTGTTGGCGCCAGGGCGTTGCGTCCACGAGTTGGCCGGTCTTGAGATCCTGCAAGTTGTCGTTTGAAATCGTCGCTACGTTGAGCAGCACAGCCGTGACGAAGAGCGCATAGGCAATCAACGAGACTGAAGCGCTAGCACCGCCGCTCTTCGTGACGACGAGCAGCAAGACGGAGGCACCGATCACGGTCAGAATTCCCAAGCCGGAAACCGGGCTGTTGGAGGCGCCGATCAAGCCCGCCATATATCCGCAAGCCGCGGCGACGAAGAAACCCGCGATCACGACGTAGAGCACGCCGGCGATCACGAGCGGCACCGCTAACGACGCAACGTCGCTGCCGTGCAGGAAGATGGCGAACAAGATAGCGAGCGGAATGAAACACGCGAGGCTGATGAGCGCGACGATGCCGATCGGTAGATCCCGTTCGGTCCGGGGAAGGGCCTCTTGGTTGCCGCGCGCAGCAGCACGCGCGCGCGATGCTGCGATGGACGAGGCGACGCCGCTGTAGACGGGTTTCGCGAGCTTGCCGATCGTCCACAAAGCCGAAATCGCGATCGTTCCGGCGCCGATGAAGCGAACTTGGTGCGCCCACACAGCCGTGGCGACCGTTGCGGCCGCGCCCGCTGTCGGGTGCAGCGCCGTGAGCAGCGGGGTCAGCACTCCCCAAGCGATCACAAGACCGGTGAGGATTGCAAGCCCGACCGAAAGACCGATGAGGTGCCCAGCTCCCAGCAATGCGAGCGACATGGATAAGACGATCCCGGTTGCAGAACCGCCCGCGCGGAAATATCCGGCCACGGTGTCCGCGAAGACTCGCGACGCGACGACCAACGCGTAGCCGGCGGACGTCAGCGCCGCCAGTGACAGAGCAAGGAGACCCTTGCGGTTCTCGTCGATGGACGCGGCGGATTCGCCACGCGAACCGACTCCGACTCGCAAGACCTCCGCGGCGGCTACGCCTTCCGGGTATGGGAGATCGGATTTTGTCACGAGCGCGCGCCGCAACGGCACGCTGTACATCACGCCGAGGGTGCCGCCGATGGCGCAGACCGCAAACGACTCCCAATACGGAAAGCCTGTCCACCACCCGATCATGACGAGTCCCGGCAGCACGAAAATGATGGCTGACAGCGTGCCGGCCGCCGATGCCACCGTCTGCACGATGTTGTTTTCCCAGATCGTGGCATTGCGGAACAGCACGCGCAGCACGGCCATCGAGATCACAGCAGCCGGGATAGACGATGCAAACGTGAGGCCGACCTTGAGTCCCAGATAAACATTCGCGGCGGTGAAGACTGCGGTGATCGCAGCGCCCAAAGCGATTCCACGCCACGTGAGCTCGAGCCGGGAATCGATGCGGTTGTTTGCAGTCCGGGTGGCCAACGTCAAATCCTCCGGCGAGAACAGTCTCGCGGGTTTAAAAAGACGGCGTTGCGCCAAACCTTGACTGCGGCGGAACGGGAAGCCTGCTCCGGTCTACTTGAGTTCGATGTCGAACTCGACTCTCAATTCATCCTTCACTTTGACCGTGCCGGCCGCGATCCGGATCGGCGTGATGCCGAAGTCGGTTTGGCGGATCGTGGCCCTGCCTTTATAATGCTTGGCATCGATCTCATCGACGTCAACGGTGACGGAGCGGGTCTGGCCGTGCAGCGTGAGATCACCGGTGACCGTCAGCTTGCTGGGGCTCGTTGCTTGCGTCTTGGTCGACTGGAAGGTGATCTCCGGATATTTCTGCACGTCGAGCACTTGGGAGCTTACCATATTCGCTTGCACTTGCGCCCGGCGGTCGGGTGACATCGAAGGGTCGAGCACGCGCATCTGCGCTGCGTCGATCTTGAGCTCGATACTTTTGGTGGCGGGATCGAACGCTCCCGATGTAAGCGGCGCGTTGACGACGTGGTTGTCGGCCGCGAACGCGAAAATGCCTTGCTTGCTCACGTAGACCGTGAGGCTGGAGTGTTG
>DATGHT010000271.1:0-2990 GCA_035307865.1 Candidatus Eremiobacteraceae bacterium
GTTCCCTTATGCGACTCAGATTACACGCAGCGTTTTTTCGACTCTCTTGCTGACAAAGGAACGTTCTATGCCATACCTAACAAATTTGCCGATGGCTGGCCAAACGCGCGCGCGCGCGGTCCCTGTGAACGAAGACCGACCAGGGTCTCTGGGAAGAAAGACGTTCCTTTCTGGAGCGATGCTGGGCATTGCGGCCGCGCTGACTGGCTGCAAGAGAGCCACGGAGAACGTTGCCACGACCCCAACCAACGATTTTTACAAAGTTCTGAGTCGAAAAGAGTACGACTACGACGGCATGATGACAAAGCTTCGGATCCCCAATTCCCACAAGCAAGTTTTTTCGACGAGCGCGATCATCGTGCAACCCGGCGCAAACCATGCGGCCCTCTTTGCGCACATGCAGTTTGCGATGAATGGCTACGACTTCTCGCTTGGGCTGAGGGGCCCCACCCTGGCAACGCTCGGGGTCGTTGCCGGTTCGTCTGTCATCTTGGGTCTCAATGACGCGATGTGGCAAAAATACCAGATTGGAAAACGATTCAACGTGGCCGCGACCAACGTGTATTACCGTGCGAAGTTCAATCTCGACCCAAACCTTTCACCCAACGATCCCACTAGCTTGTATCAGGATTTGAGCGCGCAAGCAGTTTTGAAGCGTGCGGGCTCGTTCATGCTCTGCCACAACGCGCTGGCCAGTTTGGCGCATAGCTGCGCGGCTACAACCAGGACACCGTCGGAAAGCGTACTTGCCGAGATGATCCACAATTTACAGCCTGGCTTCATGCTCGTACCAGCGGGGGTCACGGCCGTCCAGCTCGCTCAAGAGCATGGCTGGAAAGTTTACACCGTCGCCTAATCCTGTTCAAGGGGCGCCATGGAGCCAAGAGTCCCGTGATGATTGACTTCTTCCCAACCCAGAAGATGGTTGGCGGGAGAAGATAGGAATCGAACCTACCAGTCCCCTTGCGGAGACCAACGCGGTTTTGAAGACCGGCTGAGGCACCAGCCCCAGACTTCTCCCGTATTGCTAGCGCGAGCCTTGAACGAGTGGTTGCGAGGGTTGTGCAGCGTTTCCCCCAGCGAGCGCGAGAAATGCCTCGCTGTATTGTTCCACAAACAGCGGTCGATCGGACGGTGCTAAGCACAGCGAGAGATCGGCTGCAAGCAACGGCGTGCACTGCTCGATAGTTCTGCGCTCGGTTTGAGTAAGGCGGCCGAAAGAGCGTCGCAATAATCGCGGCGCAACCGCGTTTTGCGCCGTACCGGCGTGCTCGGCAGGGTGCAGGCACGACACAGCCGCCTGCTGGAGCAAGCTGAGAACTTCTGCATCGAAAACCGTCTCGCACCAGGTGGCGAGTCGTTGTGCGATTGCGCGCTGGAATCGCTCGTCGAGTTCGAACGGCCCATGCGTTCGCGTCGTTGACAATGGATGGACGAAGAGATCGTGGAGGTAGAAGGCGCGTCGCACCTGGACGGCTTTTTCCCACGCCCATACTCTTTCAGCTTGCGCAGCATGATGCTCGCGCAAGAGATCGAGGATGATGGCGCGCGTTGCGCGGGCATAGGTGAGAACTCCCCATGCTTGCTGGTCTGACGTTACCCCGATGATGCGGTCGATGACGACGAGCGCCTGTTCCGGGTCGGTGCACGCGAGGTGGCGCGCCCACACGGCATCCACGTAGCCCGTCACGTATGACTGCGGAAAGCGGCTGCACAGCTCGGCCGGTCTTTTCCACCCCTGACCGACGAACAAAGCTGCGCGGCCCGCATTGCCGGCGGAACACGCAGCGAATTCGGGCTCGACCTGGCGGAGCGCTGCAGTCGTGGCTTCCGCGAGTTCGATCGACTCGGCGTACCGTCCGCGCAGGAATTGCAGGATGGCTGCGACGTGTGAGGTGCGCGCCATCACGCGAAAGTCTCCCATGCGAACGCTTAGCGATTCGAGCTTGCGAATAAGGGTCTCGGCTTTTGCGAAATCGGACTCGTCGCACGCCTGCTCGGCTTCGCACACGAGCGCGAGAGCAACTAATTCTGGGTCGCCGCCGGCAGTCTCGACCATCCGGCGGCTGGCGACGCCGGTGGCGGTGACGTCGCACAAACGCACGGCGTTGAGACGATCAGTGTACGCCAGTTCGTACTCGACGCGATCGTAGGAAACGCCTGGTGCGCGATCGAGCGCGGCGCGGATCTGCGCGCGCATCTTCTCGTAGTCGGCCGGATTGCCGCGCACGAGGTTGGTGCGCGCGATCTCCAACTGGGCGAGCAGCCGCCATTGGTCCGTGCAGCGCTCGACAAGCGCTTCTGAAACCTCTCGTCCGTTGCGTAGCGCGGCACACACCGCGTCGTAGGCGGCCCGGCTGCCGATCGTCGTTGCTTCACGTTCCAGCAGATTTGCGGCAGTCGTTGATTCGACGGGCGCGATCATGCGGGCGATCGCGTACTTGAATTGTGCTTCCGAATCTTTGGCCTGCAGCGTTTGGTCGACGGCGGAGGCGATTGCGGTGATCGCTGCCGCGCGCCAACGAAAAAGCGTACGGGGTGACACGCCCATCGCGTCGGCCGCACCCAGCGATTTCTTGCCCTCTAGGTCGCAACGAAAGATGCTCTCGCGCAAGGCGTCGTTGAGCGGCGTGCGTACGGCGAAAGCCTGCTCGATCACCTGCAGCAGCGCATCGCGCGCGCTCGCAGCTCCCAGAGCCTGTTTGAGCTGCACCGCGAGCGCATGCTTCTCGAGCGCGGTGGGCTTGCTCAAGAGTGAGAGCAGCTTGCGTATTTCTTGGTTGGCCCAGGCCATGACTTTAGTGATTCGCGTGAATGGCGAAAGGCTCCTTAGGGACGCTTACGTCTGTAGGTATGTGAACTTCGCCTCTTGGCACGCGTTGATCGCCATCACGCCGGCGGGCGCGAAGATCGCCCCCGCGACGACGCCGGCGCGCATCTGCTTGTAAACGGCGACGCTCGACCGTTTCGTAAGAGCGGCGAACTGATAG
>DATGHT010000272.1:0-10119 GCA_035307865.1 Candidatus Eremiobacteraceae bacterium
CCCCGTCGATGCCGTATTGCTCCAAACGATAGCTGAATTGTTTCCCGAGCGGCCCGCCTGCGAGGAACTCGAGTTCGTCCAAGATGATCTTCGGGAGATTGTCCGGCGTGTTCAGGCTGCTGTACGCGATGTTGGTTTTCACGGCCACCGGAAACACCCAGCCATTGGCGCGCAGATTCGGGATGCGGAATCCAGCGCGCAAGAACGCTTGACCGAAGGGGTTGAGCTGCGGCACGACCGTGTGGCACGTCTCGCACGAGAACCCATAGCGATGGGCGAACACGGGCAACGCGTGCGCTGGGCTCGGCAATGCTGCCAAAAAAATGGCGCACCAGAGCGGCGCGAAACGTTTCATTTCTGCCACTTGAGCCACGCTCTGGCGTCGTCCTTGTTTAGGCATGAGGTCATTGCGGCTATATCCGTGACAAAGGAGCAGGTATGAACGTTTTTGCGCGCATAGGATTTGGTGCAGCCGCCGGAGGCATCGCCACTTATCTCATGGATGCGGTGACCGAGCTGCTCTACACAGAGGACATCGCCCGGCGCGAGCGCGAGGTGCAAGACAAGTCCGCATCCCAAGTGTTAGCTGCCAGAATTCTCAACGCGCTCGATCTTCAGCCGAGCGACGCGGACGTGCAAAAGGTAGCGTCGCTGCTGCATTGGGCCTTGGGTATCAAGAGTGGCGCCCTCGCCGGGTTGCTCGCCGGCGAAGGCGCGGGCGGGGGCGCCGCCCTGGCGGTGGCGGCCGCGATGTTCGCTTTCGACGAAGCCGGTTTGTGGCTCATCGGCGCGGCCGCGCCTCCCACGAAGTATCCTTGGCAAACAAACCTCCGGTCGGTCCTGGGTCACGCGGCCTACGGCATCAGCCTCGCAGCGGCGTACGAGGCTCTACATGCGCTTGCAGAGCGTCCCCGGCGTTAGCGGATTCAGCGATTTTTCAGGAAACGTGGGTACGCGGTTTTCTAGGTGCAGCAATGTCAAGCGAATACGTCATGCCTGGCTACTCGAGCGGGACCCGCAAACGCTATCACTGGATGGTCATCAGCGGTGCTCTGGCAGCGGTGATCGTCCTGGTGGGCGCGCTGCTTGTGACGGTGCATATCGTTTCACAACTCGATGCGATGTCCGCGAATCTGGCGCACGTCAGCGCGAGCCTCGACACGTTGAAAGATATGAACCAGAAATTGCAAACGCTCCATCGCATGTCGCTGACGCTGCGTCAAATGGACGGCAAACTGTCCGTCACCAACACTTCGCTGGATGCCGCGAATCAAAAACTTTCCGCCATGGCACACGACTCGCGTGCCGCAGGCGATTCCTTGCGGGCCATGCAAGCCACCCTGCGCAGCATGCAAGGCGATATTCGCATCATGAGCCACAAGCTCGCGGGGTCATTCTTGTTTCGCTCGGTGAAGTAGCGCGCGCGTGCGCCTCGTGTTCCGGAAGCATCAGGTCGTTTCGGCGATCAGGTCGTCCTGAATGGCGCGGATGACGTTCGGTTGGGAGTAACGCAAGTAAGCAAAACGGGCGACGCCCACCGCGAGCAGCACCAAGAACACGTAGGGCAGATAGTTGTACGGCGGCGCGGGGATGGGATAGAGGCTCCCCACAAACGGGACGGCCATCAAGATGATGCTGCCGATACAAGCGAGCACGACCCAGATGCTTGACTCGTTCCGTTTGCGCAAGTACATCGGCGCGGCGATCGAAACCAACACGTAGGCCACGAGCACGCCGAACGTGCCGACCGATGCGAGATACCCATAGATATCCAAGAGACCGATGTGATCCAAGTACATGAGCAACGGCGCCAGGAGCACGACGACGCCCGATATGTTCACCGCGACATGCGGAGTCGCGTGGGTTTTATGCGCGCCGCCGGCTGACGAATGAAATAACCCATGCCGCGACATCGCGAACAAAACCCGCGCCCCCGCGTTGATGCACGCGATCGCACAGGCAAAAAAGCTCATCAGCGCCCCGGCTGCGATCAACACGCCAAAGGCGGGGATCCCGGCAACCTGTGCCAGGACGGTGAGCGGTGCGTTCGACTTGTCCAAGGACGCCGGCTGACCTTGAAATGCGAAAACCAACACGTAACTCATGAGCACGAAGAACGCACCCACGGTCACCAGGCTCAGCGGAATAGCCCGCGGGATCGTCTTTAGCGGGTCTTTGGCCTCGTGCCCCAACGCACTCGCGCTTTCAAACCCGACAAAACTGAAAACGGCAAGCACGAGACCTTGCGGAATGCCCCTGGGATTGAACCCCGCGAGCCTGAACTGCGCCTTATCGATCAAATGACCGCCCTTGATGAAGAAAGCAAGCGCCAGGACGAGGATCAGGCTCACGGAGATGAACTCCATGACGAGCATCACTTGCGTGGAAAGCTTGATGTCGCGATATGCGATATACCACGCGGCGACCGCAACCAGGATGATGGCGACGACGGTGAGTGGCACGTCGTATCCCTTGACCGCATAGTGCACGAGCACGCCCACATAGTTCGCGGCCCCGGCCACGACCGACGCACCGATCACGACGTAGGCGATGACCTGCGACCAGCCGGTGATCACCCCCCAAGTGGCGCCCATGCCTTGCCCGACGTAGATATAGAGGGAGCCCGGTGACGCCGATCGTTTCGCAAACTGATTGATTTGATACGCGACCAAGAGCAGCGCGATCGTGACGAACGTGTATGCCGCCCAGCTGAGATTGCCGACCGCCGCAAATGCCAGCGGCACGACGAGCGCGGGAGTCGCGGTCGGCGCGATGTTAGCGATCGACTGCGCGAAGACTTCCCAAAAACCCAAACAGTTGCGGCGCAGACCCGAGTCGCCGAGCGGTATGATCCCTTCAGCCGGCATGTTGTGCGTCACTCACTTGCTGCACACGTGTAACAAAAACGTCCTCCATGGACGTTTGCGTCGCGCGCCTATTCGATTGAGGGACACGGTTCGTTCGCGGCAGGGAAAATCCCGTTCAAGCGCGCAGTTGCGAGGCCCGTTCTCTCGTGAGAGGAGATGCATCATGGCGACCACAGCAACGCGAAAAGTGGCTGACTGCCGGCGCTTCCCGAGTGAAAAGAATTGTTCGCTCACCATTGCCGGCACCGAAGAAGAAGTCATCGTGGCAGCCACGCAACACGCCGTGACGAGCCACGGCCATAAGGACACGCCCGAGTTGCGTCAGCAAGTCAAGAGCATGCTCGAGGATGAAAAATAGATACAGGCTGGCACCGGAAAATGAAAAGGCCCTCTGCGGAGGGCTTTTTCGTTGGATGCTTCGTGCTGGTTTGCTGTTAGGTTTTGCCGTGGATGCCCGACGCCTGGGCGTAGACGACAGACACAAACGTTGTGCCTGCGGCGCCGGCCGTGTCGGTCAGCCGGGTGGTCGTCGTGCTGTCGTGACCACCCGCGTCGGTGATGAGATAGGAACCGTTCGAACCGCCGCCCGGTAGCGTGATCGTATAGGCGTTGCCCTTTTTCACGGGATCGGTCACGACGACGCTCAGATAGGGCGTGGTGAGCGATCCGAATGCGATATAGGCGCCCCCGTTGTCGACCGAGTATTCTTCTTCGGCGGTCGCCAATTGTTTCTCGTTACCCTCGCAGGCAGCAGTCACCGATTCGGCGCGCGCGTGCAGGAAATTGGGAATAAGGATAGCCGCCAAAATCGCGATGATGGCGATCACGATCATCAGCTCGATGAGCGTAAAGCCCCGTATGCGAGATCTCATATGCAAGTTTTCGGCATTTTTCAAGGTTATATAGAACTCCCAAAGACGTTTATACCCTCTTATGACTAAAAAAAGCCGCCCTTGTGACATCGATCATACGGAGGGTGGCCTGGCTCAGGTCCACTCGAGATTTCAGCCGAGGACGCTCGCCGACTACCTCGCGGTCATGAGCCGCGCGGTTTTGCAAGCCGGGGTGAGCTGGGCGCAGATCGACCGGCAGTGGGCCCAAGTATGCGCGGCGTTCGACGGCTTCGATGCGCGGGTCGTCGCTCGCTATGGTCCGCGAGATATCAAGCGCATCGGCGAAACGGCCGGCATTCGCAATAGCGAACGCAAGCTGCGCGCGACCATTCACAATGCGCAGACGATGATCGATCTGGCCGAGCGGTACGGCAGCTTCGCACAATACCTGCGCTCCTTCTCCTGCTATGACGAGCTGTGTGCCGACATCAAAGCGCGGTTTGCGTATGTGGGCGACATCAGTGCCTACTATTTCCTGTTTCGCGTGGGCGAAAAGGTGCCGCCGTTTGCGCGCTGGTCGCAAACGGTGAGAGGCGAGCATCCGCGCATTGCCGAGATGGTGAAGGGTAAGAAAAGCGCCACGTGAAGTGGCGCTGACGTCAAAGACGATCGTCGTAGAATGCGATTAGGTGTTTTTTGTGCAGGTCGTGTCGTCTGACTGCACCCACTTGCCGCTCGCATCCGTGTACTTGCCGATGTGACGGAGCTTCGTAGCGCTGATCTTCGTCACGATGTCGACGACTTTGCTGGGATGTCCGGCGTAGGTCATCGAGCCGGACATCGTCATCGTCGACGAGCCTTGCATCCCTGGTGACGTCTCGACGCCATAACCACCGAAGCTGTCGACTCCTATCGACACGAGCTGTTTGGTTGGTTTGTCCCAACGCCAGAAACTGCGGCCCATGAAACTCTTGCCCGTGTAGGTCTGGTCGATCCACATTCCGTTCACTGCGCGTTGGAAGGTCATCGTATCAGTTTCTGTGTGAGCCGGCGACTTCGGCATGGCCATCATATGAGCGGTGCACGTCCACGTGCCGATCAACCAATCCGAGGCATCGCTGTCTTTCATCTTGGAACTGGACATTGTGCCACCCACGACGGAGCTGCTTACGGTTGTCAGCAGGACCGCCAAGAAGGCACACACGATCAGGGTTCGACGCATGCAATCTCTCCTCACAAATGCACGATGAGAGCCGACTGAAACGGCTCTATGGCGAGAATGTTGTGGCTTGCCAGGTTATTTCCTTGAGTTCTAGACCGTCGCGAACGGCGGACGCCGTGTGTACAGCCTTGTCTGTTCTTGATAAAGCCGTCCCAATTCGACGAGATCGGCTTCGCTGAAGGGCGGTCCGACGAACGTCATCGCGGTTGGCAGGTGGTGCAACCCGAAACCACTCGGTATGGAAATTGCAGGCAGGCCCGCGAGATTTCCCGCCTCAACCAAATTCGTCTCCGCGGTGCCGGGATAGACCTTGTCAAAGGTGAGATCGATCGGGTACGCGACCGTCGCAAATGTCGGTGCGACGATTGCGTCGACCTTTTGAAAGAGCTTTTGGAACTGTTGCCGGAGCACGACACGCTGCCGCATGGCATCGATGTAATCGACGGCGTTGATGACCAAGTATGAGTAGCCGCCGTGCCTGCCCGCGGGATCGGTAAGCGTCTGCACGCGGCCATCCTCGATGAGTTCACGAAATATCGAGGCTGCTTCGCCGGCGATGATCGCGCCGATCATCGCGTCGTACGGCACGTTCGGCAGCTCTACCGTTTCAATCGTGACTTGGTTGCCCAACGCGTGCAACGCTTTTTCGAGATTGCGCTTCACTTCAGGCTGGGTCTTCTTCGTCGAGCCTTTGAGCAACCCAAGCCGCCAGCGGGGGGCATCCACCTGCGAGGCGGACGCGCGCCCCGGCGCGCGCGTGATCGTCCTCGTAAGGCGCCACAGCCGCGCGGACGGTACGTCGACCGACGTCTTATCTTTCGGGTCGCGGCCGGCGATAACGCCGAGAACGGTCAGCGTGTCGGCTGCCGTGCGGCAAATGGGTCCGACCTTGTCCAGCGTCCAGCTCAACGGCATTGCGCCGAAACGGCTCACCCGGCCGTACGTTGGCCGCAAACCCGTCACGCCGCAATAGCTCGACGGGTTGAGGATCGAGCCACTCGTCTCAGACCCCAACGCGAACGCGACCAGGCCGGCGGAGACGCACGACCCCGAGCCGCTGGACGATCCACCGCTCCAATGCTGCAGGCTCCACGGCGTTTTGCACGGCCCGGTGAACGATGCATCCGCTTGATTGTAGTTCATGCCGCCGGCTAGCTCGATCATCGCCAGCTTGCCGAGCAGCACTGCTCCGCCGTTGGCGAGTCTTTGCACCGCCGTCGCATCGTAATCGAAATATTGGTGCCGGTAGGGCGTGGCGCCCCACGTCGTCGGAGCGCCTTGCGCCGCGAGCAGGTCTTTCACGCCGTAGGGAATGCCGTGCAGCGGTCCGCGATCGACCCCTTGTGATAGGTCCTTGTCCGCAGCCTTCGCCTCGCGCAGCGCGCGCTCGGGCATCGGCGTCACGAGCGCGTTGAGTTTCGGCCCCAGCCGTTGGAGCCGCGCCATATAGAGCTGCGTCAATTCCAGCGAACTGATCTGCTTGGCGCGCAGCATCGCAGCCAGCTCAGCGATCGGCTTGAAAGCGATGTCGACGTCGCTCATGCCTGCTCGCCTTCCTCAGCGACGAACATGAAGTCGGGCGGCGGCAGTGCACGGTTCTTTTGGTTCCGGAAGGTTTTGTTGATGACGAGATTGTCGTTGATATCGCTCGCAATTTTTTCCGTCATCGAATCCGAGAGGTGCGCCGCCGGAAGGTCGCGTTGCAACGAACCCGCCAGCTCGCGCGCGAGCTTCGAAGGGCCGGGTGACGGCGTCGGGCTCGGCCTGGGAGCGGCGGGCACGGCGCGGGGCGTCGCCTTGGGTGACGTCGCAGCGGCGGCGGTTTCGCCCTGCGCTAGCTGCGCAGCCGCGATCGCGCTGGTCGAGAGCGCGGCGGCCGCGACGGCGGCGTTCTTCAGAAAAACTCGACGGCTTGGCATGCTCACCCTCCAGACGGTATCGTGCGGGCGCTAACCAGCATCACGGCGTGACCTACAAAATCACGCCGCCGTCTTGTGCCGTGATGTTTACGCAGGTGGGTGAACGTGGTCCTGGCTTCGAACTTGAGTCCGCTCCGAGGCGCGACGTAGAGCGCACCGCAGCTTGGATTTGCATGAAATCGAAGACGTCAACACGCGACCTCTTGCGCCGCATCTTCGCGGTCCAACCTCTAACTCGTTTGCGCAAGGAGGAAGAGGGCCAACCCAAACTCCGGCGAGTGTTGGGCATCCCGGCGCTCATTGCGATCGGGCTGGGAACGATGCTGGGCGGCATCTTCACTACCATGGGCGTCGGAGCGGCCGCGGCCGGGCCGGGCGTGATCATGGGTTTTGCGCTCTCCGGCATCGCCTGCATTTTCGTCGCGCTGTGCTACGCGGAGTTCGCTTCCATGGTTCCGGTCGCGGGCAGCGCTTACACGTACGCATACGCGACGCTGGGAGAGTTCGTCGCCTGGGTCATCGGCTGGGATCTTATCTTGGAATACGGCATCAGCGCCGCGCCGGTAGCATCGAGCTGGTCCGGATCCGCCCAAGATTTCTTGCGCAGCTTGGGCGTCGTGCTGCCGCCCTGGGCGCAGACTGCCAAGCTTGATGCGGTCATGGCACCCGCTCAATTCGGGCCGTGGCACTTCAACATGCTGCACGCCATCCGGCTCGGCTCATCCCAGGTCGACGTCATCGCGTGCCTCGTCGTGTTGGCCATCAGCATCTTACTTGCGATCGGCATCAAGGAATCCGCAGGCACCAACGCGGTCTTTGTCGGGCTGCAGGTCATGGCGTTCATCTTGTTCATCGTGGGGTGCTGGTCAGTGGTTTCCGGCAAGCACCTGCACCCGTTTGCGCCCTTCGGCTTCCACGGCATCGTGCAAAGCGCCGCGCTCGTGTTTTTTGCCTACATCGGGTTCGATACCGTGACGGTCGCTTCCGAAGAGTCGCGCAATCCGCAGCGCGACATCCCTATCGCCGTGATCGGTTCGTTGATCATCGGCGGCATCTTGTACATGACCATCGCGTACATCACCGTCGGAGTCGTGCCGTGGCAGCACATCGAAAGCAACTCCGCCTTGAGCCAAGCCGCGCGTCTGGCGCACAACAATCCCTGGTTTTACAATTTCGTCACGCTGGGGGCGATCGCGGGCAATATTTCGGTGATGTTGACGTCGCTGCTCGGCCAGTCACGCATCTTCTACGTCATGGCCCGCGATGGTTTGTTGCCGCCGGTCGTGGCGCGAGTCCATCCGCGCTTTCGCACCCCGGCACGCATGACGATGATCACGGGCGTGATCGTGGCCATGCTGGCCGCGGTCGTGCCGCTCGAGAAATTGCTCGAGCTCGTGAATATCGGCACGCTCTCAGCGTTTTCGATCGTTTGTCTCGGCGTCTTGATATTGCGTTACACGCGGCCCGACGCCAAACGACCCTTCAAGGCACCGCTCGGACCGCTCGTGGCGTTGTGCGGACTATTCAGCTGCCTCTATCTTACTTTCCAAGGGTTGGCCCTCGCCACATGGATACGGTTCGTGGTCTGGTTTGCCGTCGGCGCGGTCATCTATTTCTTCTACGGCTACCGGCACAGTTTCTTGGCGGCAGCGCATGCCGAAACCGACGTGCCGCACTTTCCGGGCGTGCCGCCGCAGGAGCCGGAATTCATCGAGTGAGGTTGCGCGTTCTTGCCCTACAGCCCGCTTAAGCGCGCCTCATCCACAGTTTCAAACAGCTGCAAAGCAAGATCGAGGCCGGCGGTTCGCAGGAGTCTGCCTGTGGGACTCTCGCGCGGTGCGACGACGCGCAATTGACGCCGGTTGGTCTGCAACCGCTTGTTGATCTCCACCAGCGCTTCCAGCGCGTGGCTATCCAAGTACGAGACGTGCTCGAACGTCAAGATGAGAGAAAGGCCGTCCGGCAACGCCGCGTCGCGGATGAAGGCACGAAAATCATCGATGTTCGCGACGTCAAGCTCGCCGCTCACCTCGATGACCGGCACGCCTTCACGCTCGTGAAGCTGAAACGTTGCCTGATCGGTCATTCGAGTGCTCCGAAAGCGGCATGGTGAGGCGCACGCGCGTGCCGTTGGCGTTGGTTTCTATCTCGACCTTTTCCATGAGCGAACGCATCAGCTTCAAACCGCGGCCGCGGCCGGTGTTCTGGGGTGGGCGCCACGTGCCGCGGTCGATCACCTCCACGAGCAGCTTACTGCCGTTGTGCGAGGCACGCACTTGCACGGTGCCTTCTTTGATTCCGTAGGCGTGCTCGATGGCGTTGCTGATCGCTTCGCCGGCGGCGACGAGCAGGTCGAACGTGGCAGACTCGTTGAGTCCGATGCTCAGCGCGAGGCGTCGCAAGGCTTGGCGCAGCACCCGGGCGCTCATTGGCGTCGCGGCCGTCGTGATGTCGACGTCTTCCAGCGTTTGCGCCGAAACTGACACGGTCAGCACTGCGACGTCATCTTTGGGTACGCCGAAGATGACGCGCCGGACGATGGCGATCGCCGGGTCCGGAGTCTCGCCATTACCCTCTGCTTGCACCGCTTCGGCAAGCACTGTTTCGCCGTTTTCAATGTTGCGGTCGAACTCGATAAGCCCGTCGGTGTAGAATGCTAGCAGCGAGCCCGGCCGCAGCTTCATCGTTTCCGCGAGGTAGTGATGATCGCTGAAGAGCCCCAGCGGCAATCCTCTGGCGACGAGCCGTTGCACGGATTCACCGGGGAACGCGTGCAGGGGCGGCGGATGGCCTGCATTGGCGAACGTGAAGGCAAGCGTCACCGGATCCAAAACGCCGAAGACTGCTGTCACCATGCCCGTGCCTTCGTGCAGCAAGAGGCGGTTCACGCGTTCAAGTACCTCAGGCGGCGGCGACCCCTCAAGCGCCGCGGCACGAATAGCCTGCCGTGAACTGGCCATGGCAACAGCCGCCCGCAGACCTTTACCGGCCACGTCTCCGATGGAAATAGCCAACGTGCCATCGGGCAGCTGGAATGCATCATACCAGTCGCCGCCGATCTCCGATTCACTGGCGCCCGGCAAATACGTCGCACGTAACCGGATCCCAGGGAGCTGCGGCAGCGAGGTCGGCAGCGACGCGCGCTGCAGCGTGTCGGCGACTCGTTGCTCGCGCGCATAGATGCGCGCGTTGTCATAGGCAAGCGCCGCCCGGCGCGAGAGTATTTCCACGAACGCCAAATCCGACGAAGAGTACCGCCGTCCTGATTCCGCCGTGAC
>DATGHT010000273.1:0-5514 GCA_035307865.1 Candidatus Eremiobacteraceae bacterium
CGATGCCGCGCTTGCGCGATCCTGCGAATAAACCATGCGAGTTCGACCAGCAGCAGTTGGCAGATTTTGCCGCAGCGGTGGACGCTTCGATCGACGGCCGTGAGGTGAAAGAACTGATCGAGAGCCGCCCGCGCCTGTAAGCGCCGCGGGCGGTGCTTACATCACGCTGGGGCGGCGGCGGGTCATGGGCAGCACGTCCGCGGTGCGCGGCTCAACGGCTTGCCCGAGAGCGTCAACAACGGCGGGATCGAACTCCAAGCCTTTGCGGTTTTCGATGTCGCGCAGTGCGTCCAACGTGCTCATGCCGGTTTGTCCTGCGGTCATGTTCACGAACGTCTCCGCAACGGCGACGATGCGCGCTTCCAAGATGATCTGGTCGCCGCTCAGTCCCCGCGGGTAGCCGCTGCCATCCAGCCGCTCGTGGTGCTGCTCGATCACTTGGGCGATGGTGCGCCCATCACGCCAACGCGCGACCAGCCGGGCTCCGAACTCGCAGTGCAGGGCGGTCTGCTCGCCGCCCGGCGCCGCCAAAATCCCAACGTCATGCAGCAGCGCCGCGCGCCGCAAGATCTCCAAATTCCAACCGGTGATGCCCACAGCTGAACCGATACGGGTCGCGACTTGGGAGATGCGCTTGGTGCGGCCGCGCTCTGCGCCATCCTGTTCGTCGATCGCGATAGCCAGCGCCTCGATGAGATCTCCGTTTGCCCGGTCGAATTGACCGGTGCGGTTGAGCAGGGCGTCGTTCTCACGCTCCAAAGCCGCGACGTACCGCTCCGTGCCCCAGCCTGAGGCGGCGAAGCTTGCGCGCGCGATCGCAAACGGAGCGGCCAAGAAGATGAGCACCGACAAGTGGCCCGCGTTGAGCTGGCCTGCCAGTCCGTAGCCCACCGTTCCAAAGAGCGCATACTGCGCGGGGGTCCAAGGGAAGAAACCGCGCGCCGCGTCCGGCGGCAACAGCCCGATCGGTCCGGTCAGCTTGGTCGCCGCGCCCGCCAGTTCGAGAGCGAACATGGCGATGACAAACGCCAACGCACCGGCGATGTGGCTGAACGAACCGATAGAATGCGGAAGGTGGTGGGCGATAAAATCCGCTCCCAGGCCGGCGAATAGCGGGGCCAGGATCGCCCAGGCTACGGCTTGCGTGCTGATAGCCGGCGAGTTGCGGCGGTTGACGGCGCGAGCCACGCCCCGAGCGCAGCCCACCAAAACCGCCAGCGGCACGCCGAACAACACGTACGCCGCCGTGCTCACACAGAAGGCAGGCCCGATGATGCGGCGCCCCAGGCGAACCGCGTCCGGAGCGACGAGCTCGAGCACCGCCGCCGCGGCGAGCAAACTGGCAAGAGTTTGGACGTTGCGTGGCGCGTTGATCGCCGCCCACAACAGCACCGGCAAGATCGCTGCAACCAAGATCCAAGCGACCGGAGCTTCGGAGTCCGGTTGTGGAGTGTCGAAGGATGCATCCGAACCCGCAACAGCCCGCTGCTTACGGTTCCAGGGGGTCGGCCCAGCGCTCATATTCAACGGTCGTCCTTGGGACGCAAAATCGCCCGCATGTTAGACTGCTTGGTTGGGGCTCCTGTTACTTCGTACTGTGCTAAAAGCGAACTGTGGCGCAGCGCACGCCTAATCGGGGTAAGCGGGACGTTTGGTCAGAAAACTTCGTTACCGGTACGGAGCCGTGAAGGGACGAACGTGAGCGCATGCACCTTTTGAGAAGTTTTTGGTTATTGGTCTTCGCATTGTTGGCGGCCAGCATCGCCGGTGGCGCGGTTTCACAGGCTGACAGCACGACGACCGTCACACTGAATCTCACCAAATATTCGAAAGTCGAGCATGCGAGCGCAGGCGACTATGTCGGCGTTTCGCCGGGCATCGTCACGATGCACGTCGGCGATCACGTGGTGTTTGTGAACGGCGATACGCGCCACCATACCGCGACCTTTATCGCCGGCAGCAGCACCTTTCCGGCGGAGCCGCGCTGGGGCGCGGACCAGCTCAAGCCGAACGGCAGCATCGGGGGCGCCGCCTGGAGCACAGGCGACCTCGGCCCGGGCGCACGCTCGAGCCCCCTTGCGGCCACCAAGCCCGGAACCTATCTGTATGGCTGCTTCTTTGACTACAGCGCAGGCATGCGAGGCGTGATCGTCGTCGAACCTTAGCTCGTAGAATAAGCCTCAACCCCGCTTTAGCCCGTCCGACGAGGAGGCGTTGTGGAGTTCCGCGAGCCGATCGACCAGCTGATTCGCGATCCGCGCGAGTTCACGCGCGACGTGCGCTTCCCTGATCCCAAAGAACTGCGCATCTACGACACATCGCTGCGCGACGGCGAGCAGATGTGCGGGATCGCCTACACGCCCGAACAGAAGTACGAGATTTGCCGGCGCCTCTCCGACATCGGCGTTCACATCATGGATGTGGGATTTCCCGCCGTCTCTGAAGACGAGCGCCGTTCGCTGCAGCTGATCATGCAGGGCAAGCGCAAGGGCGAGATCCGGGCGGATCTCGACGTCGTCGTGATGTGCCGCAGCAACGCGAAGGACATCGACGCCACGCTGAGCGCTCTGGAGGCGATCGACGTCGCGCCCGGCGACGTCACGTTTTTCGTGTTCACCTCGGGCAGCGATCTGCACATGAAGTACAAGATCGGCAAGACGCTGCTCGCGCGCGAGGGGAAGTCCGAGTCCGAATGGCTCGATCTCCCGCTCTCGTTTTATCGTGACGCCAACATCCGCATGCAGTGCGATGCCATTCGCTACGCGCGCAGCAAAGGCGTCCGTTACGTCGAGTTCGGCGGCGAAGACGGCAGCCGGGGCGACGTCAACTATTTCATCGAGTTGTTCCGCGAAGGGTTGAAAGCGGGAGCCACGCGGCCTTCCTGGCCCGATACGGTGGGCTGCTTGACGCCCGAAGCGACGCGCTGGTTTTGCACGCGCATCGTCGAGGGCTTGCCCGCTGACGTCACGCTGCTCAACCACTTCCACAACGACTACGGTTTGGCGACGATCAATTGCATCACGTCGCTTGCCTGCGGCTTCAAAGCGTTCACCGTGACGGCCAACGGCTACGGTGAGCGCGCCGGCAACGTGCCCTTGCACCAGGTCGTGACGGCGCTGCGCGTGCTGTACGGCGTCGAGATTCCCGGTTTCCGTTACGACAAGCTTTGGGAGCTCGCGCGCTTCATGGAGTCCGTGTCCGGCTATCCCATCGAAGCACACGAGCCGATCATCGGGGCGAACGTGTTCTCGCACGAGTCCGGCATTCACACTCATGCGATGCTCATCGACCGGCGCATGTACGAGGCGGTGCCGGCCGACCTGGTCGGCGGCGAGATGCGTTTCATCTACGGCAAGCACAGCGGGCTATCCGTGATCGAGTCGACACTGCGCAAGCATCAGGATCGCCTGCGTCAGAGCAGCGTCGAACTCGGACCCGAACTAAGCAAGCGGGTGTTGGAGGAAGTGAAGCGCGTGCGCGAAGAACGCGCGCGGACCGGCCACGTCGCCGGGATCGTGAAACAGTACTATGAGAACATGGCCCGTCTGGGGCTGACCGAAGAAGACGTCCTGCAAATAGCTGAAGGAATCGGCAAGAAACAGCACGCCGCGGTGTAACTAGTAGGGTACGGCTTTTTGGCACAACGACATGACCGCATAGAAGAGTGACAGACATGGCAGATGCAGCAACGAACAGCGCCTACGTGACCGCAGAGTGGATTCGCCGGCCGCTGCCCGACCTGGGTGGGGTGTCGCCGTCGGACGCCGCAGCGGACGCGGAAGGGCGCAAGAAACTCGAAGACTTGTTCACCGAGCTCGCCGGCCACCACGTGCGTCTCACGAACCTCGGTTTGCCGGCGATCGATCCAGCCGAGCTGCGCAAAGCGCTCGGCCTCGAGGCGACGGCCCACGTCCACGCCCGCCAGCCCGCTCGTGCGGTTCGCATGGGTCCGGTGAAGCGCAATGCGCTGCTGGACGAACTGGGCACTGCGTTGACCGGCGGCGACGTCGACAGCGTGGCGTTCTTCAACGTCAAGACCGGGGCGGTCGAGCACTTCATGCACAACTTGGGCGACCAAGAAACCGCCCGCATCGCGGAAGCGCAGGCAAATGCCGACATGCGCAAGATCGCCCCCGTCACGACCGACGTGCGCTACGGCATCATGTCCGACTTCATCGGTCTGGTCGAGGATATCAACGTTGCCGGGCGTTTGCGCTCGGCGATCTCCGGCAAGGGCGCTTTCCGCCGCTTCCGGGAGGCGGTGGACGAAGACGACGCGCTGCGCCGCCGCTGGCTCTCATACCGCACCAAGCGGCACTACTTGCTGGCGCTGGATTGGATGCAAAAACTCGGCGTAGCCCCCGAGCAATACAACATCGCGCCCGCGGAATACGACTGGCATCCCTCCGCAAGCGAAACTGCTGCGGCGCCCGCCGCGCAAGCTGCCGGGCCGGCCGCCACCGCAGAGACCGCCGCGGCTGGGCCGCCGGCCGATGCGCCGGCGGACGCGGAGACGCCCCCAAATCCGGAAGAAGTGATGGAGGAAGAAGGCGGCATTCCAAGCGCTGCGGACAGCGAGCCTTCAGAAGTTGCAACGGCGACCGCGACCGGTTCCAACCAGCCACAGTCGGAGCGCTAAGAATGAATCAAGCCCGGTAGTGAGCGACCGGGCTTGTTCTTTTTGAAATCCCGCCGGACGGCCGCGTCGTTGGGGGACCGCTAATGCGTCGCCCGGCACGCTCAATAAGATAGGGTTGCCGCCTCAGACGTTACACCCGAGCTTCATATAACATGCGAAGTGTGCCTTGACACAGGCCGCCGCGTTTACGAGATCGACGCGCCCAAGGCTAGCATGGCACGGAACACCTTGAACACCGTGAGAAAGTCGTCGCCCGTGAAGCGAATCGTGCGGGCGTCGCTGCGGGTGGTGTTCGGCATGAGCTCGGCGAGGTCGGCCTTGGCGGTCGACGCAAACACCATCTCCAGCTGCACCGGGGGCTTGAAGACGTAGGGCTTTGCCCGGGTCTTGTGATCCTGCACGGCTTTGCGCATGCCGGCCTTGATCGCGGCCTGTGCGCTGCGCGGTGAGAGCGACGCGGCAGCGTATCTTCCCACGGCCTGCTTGACCTCCACGGCTTCGATCCAAGGCAGAAAACTGCGCGCATCGGCGCACGCGTTTTGGTCGCCGGAGACGAACACCACCGGAACGCCAAAAGAGCCTGCCACCGCGGCGTTGATGCGCGCTTCGCTGCAGTACTCGCCGTTGATGCGGACTGCGTAAAGGGTTTCACCAGAATAGGTGTGGTCCAAGATCGCGTCGGCCGTGCCGATCGGCGCATGGTAACCGACGAAAGCGGCGGCGCTGCACGAAGGATCCAAACCCTGATTCATCGAGAGCGGTTTGAGACTGCCGCGGATCAGGCGAACGTCGTGCGGCAGCTCCTCATGGATGATGTTGCGCATGTTCCAGTGCGAATCATTGACGAGAATCTCGTCGGCACCCGCTTCGAGCGC
>DATGHT010000274.1:0-3490 GCA_035307865.1 Candidatus Eremiobacteraceae bacterium
TTGTCGAAACTGCGGGCGCTGTGGCCGCATATCGTGAGCGCGGTGAAAGATCGGTCGAAGCCCTGTTTCGGACACTTGGAGCATGCGTCGGTGGTGGCGGCTTCCCCCGACAACGTGACGCTGGGAGTGCCGAGCAAGTTCAACCGCGATCTGCTCGGAGAGCGGCCCATGCTGCAGATCATCGCGGACGCGATCTTCGAAGTCAGCGGCGCGCGCCCCACGGTGCAGTGCGTCGTCGCGGCGGCGAGCGCCGACAGCGAGCGCACGCGCGGCGCGACGGAAGCCTCCGGCTTCATGCTCGCGGAGTCGGTCTTAGGAGCGGAATTATTCTGACATGAATCAACAGCAGCTTCTCCGCGAAGCACGCAAACTTCAAGAACAGCTTGCGAAGATCCAGGCTGACTTGGGCAACGAGACCGTGGTCGGCAGCGCGGGTTCGGGTGCGGTCGAGGTGACGTTGAACGGTCACGGGCAAGTGCAAAAGGTCAAGCTCGACAGCGCCGCGGTCGATCCGCAGGATCTCGAGACGCTCGAGGACCTGATCCTCCTCGCCTTCAAAGACGCGCAAGCCAAAGTCGCGGCGCTCTCGCAATCGCGCATGGGACCGCTGACGGGTGGGCTCGGCATTCCAGGACTGTAAACGGAACTCGTTTGGACTATCTTGCCGCCCCGCTTTCCGCTCTCATCGGCGAACTGGAAAAGCTTCCCACGATCGGCCCGAAGACCGCCGCGCGCCTCGCTTTTCATTTGCTGAACATCAGCCGTGATGAAGCCGCTGCGCTCAGCCGCGCGATTCTCGACGTCAAAGACAAGGTGCGCTTTTGCAGCCGCTGCTTTGCATTGACCGAGCAAGACCCGTGCGCGTTGTGCAGTGACGAGCGGCGTGACGGCAGCGTGATCTGCGTCGTGGGGGAACCCAAGGACGTCTACGCGGTCGAGCGCACGATGAGCTACCGCGGCCGCTATCACGTGCTCGGCGGCTTGATCTCGCCGATCGAGGGCATCGGCGTCGGGCAGCTGCACATCAAGGAACTCGTGGACCGCGTCGGGGCCGAACACATCAAGGAAGTCATCGTCGCGACCAATCCCAATGCCGAAGGCGAGTCGACTGCTTTGTATCTCGCGAGGCTGCTGACGCCGCTGGGCGTCGAGGTGTCGCGGCTGGCATACGGTCTGCCGATCGGCGGCGACCTGGACTACGCGGACGAGATCACGTTGGCGCGCGCCCTGGAGGGCAGGCGCGCTCTTTAGGCGCCCTTTGCTTTAAGAAGGTTTCTCGTCGCCCGGTTTCTTGCCGGCGCGCTTGGCGAATTGGATCGCCAGGGTGCGCGCGCGTTCGCTCGCTTCGCGATACAAGGCGCTGATCGCGCTCGAGGGCATCTGGCTGCCGGTCTCATAGTAGTAGGAGGCAGCTTGACCCACGACAACGGTCCCCGCGTAGGCGATGCCCGCCTTGATCACGATGCCCGCGATGGGAATGAATCCGGACGCTTCGCGCGCGAGCGCGCGCCAGCCGTAACCCCCGCCGAGCACCGGCAGCAGCTCGATGATGCGCGCGAACTCGGCTTTCTTGCCGTACGCAGCGGCGATCTGCAGCAACATGCGCATCTGCAGCGCGGTGATGGCGATCGTGTCGCCCGCCGATGCGATGCCGCCGGTGATGAGCCCGATCATCGGGATGTGGTCGGCGAGCGCCGAGGCAGCGGCGATCTTCAGACTGTTCTGCGCGCAGTTGAGCGTCAAGCGGGCGGCGACGACCGGCCGGAACGCCGGCACCTGTGCCGCGAGCGGAATTTCCAAACCGGAATAGGCGGTGACGACGTCGGGCAAGAGGTGCCTGCGCAACTCGGATCCCGTCAGCGCGCTGACGCTGTACAGTGCGGGCGATCCGGGTGTTGGTTTCTTCGGCGTTGCGGGGCTGGTTTCTAAGGCCATCGCTCCGGGTGGCCGCACCGCATACACGTGACGGGGAAACGCGGCGCTATCGCCCCGCCAACTATCCGGGTCGTTGGCTGCTAGGGCATAGATCGCAGCCCGCGCGTTCTTGGTCAAGCGGGCGGGATCCGGCAGCGATGGATGGAGGCGCAGCGCATCCCCCGCGGGTTCTCCTGCCTCGCGCAGCGCCGCTGTGAGCTCTTCGCGGCTGGGTCCGGCGATGACGAGCTGGACGTCGCGCTTCGCGTCGGCATCGATCCGTGCAAAATCCACGCGCCGGCGGATGTGATCCACCCACTTGCCCGCGGTCTTCGTGCTGCCGAACAGCGTCTGCCATGCCATCGTCTTATACTACTTCCCCACTCGCCATAAGGTGACGACCTTTCCGCAGCAAAAAGGGGCAACCTCTGGTTGCCCCTTTCGCGAAGTGGCTCTCCGGCCTTGTTTAATCGATGGGCTTTTCTGCGTAACCCTCCCACCACAAGCCGAGCACGACCTCCAGCGACTCTTCGGACAGGTGCTTATCTTTTGCGAGGTCGATGACGTTCTTGTTCGTCGTGCGCAGCTCGTTGATGACGGTGCTGACGGGCACCTTTTCCTCGGCAGCCAACCACGAGGCCGCCGCGATGTCGCCTGCCGACATTCCCAGCCGCACCGACTCTTCGTAGCTCGGCGGTTCGACTCCGATACGCTTTTGGATGACGTGGGTGAGGGTGGCATACCGGCCTTCCAGCGTGCCGACGCCGAGCAGCGTGATGCGGTTGATCAGTTGCCGGGATTGCGAGGTGAAGTAGAGCGTTTGCGACGTTTCCGCCGCGTTGGCAGCCGCATCGAGTTGATTCTCCGCAGCGATCGCAAGCGGTTTCAAGTCTTGTGCCGTGCGCGGAGAAAGATCGCCGCCGAAATCGAGCGACGTCCGATCGAGTTGCCGGAAGTACGTATCCAGCAACGGCAGCGCCTGCCACGTCAGCGCGATAGCACCACGCGAGGCCGTGAGCGCCGCGACCAGCTCGCTTTGCGACTGGTTCATCTGCGTCAGCATGTCGGGAAAGTACGGTAAGAGCTCCAGTTCCGTCGCGGTCGGCGCCTTGCGCCGCAGCGGCACTTGCATCTCGTTGAGCACGCCGATGTCGTCGCGAAGCATTCCCGGCGCGCTGGCTTGGATGTAGCCGCTCTTGTCGAACACGATGTTGATGTCTTTAGCCATGTGCGAGAGATCGATCACGACGCCTTCCAGACGGCTGCCGGGCCGGATGTTGACGTTGCTGAAGTTCGGAAGCTCGTAGCTCAGGTTATCGAGACGCTCGTTGAGCCGCTTCGAGTCTTCTTTGCCGAGCTTGACACGCTCCTCGATGGCAGCTTGCGTCGTCTTCGTGTTGGCGATGGCGCTGCTGAGCTGATCGTTGAGGGGTTGCAGCTTGGGATCGAGCAGCCGCTCGCCGGGCGAAGGCTCCTTGGGCAGCAGTGCGAGCTCGTGCCGCGCGGCGCTGTCGGCCGCGGCGGTGAGATGCGGATCGTGTTCGATTTTGGTGAGCGCCTGCTGGCTGTCTTTGTA
>DATGHT010000275.1:0-3459 GCA_035307865.1 Candidatus Eremiobacteraceae bacterium
GTTTTCTTGCGAAAGATCGGCCGACAGCTCATCCGGAATGAGGACGGCCTTCAGTACCGCTGCCGTTGCGTCGGAACGGCCAGCGACCTTCTTCGTGAAATCGACAATCGCGTCGGCCAACGCGGGATCGTTGGTGGGAGCGCTGCGGTTAGTCGCGTCGTGTTGATCGAACGCTTCGAAGGCCTCTTTGACTGCGGGCCGCGCGAGCCGTTCGATTTGCGTATAGGCAGCACCGTACGGCGATCCGGTGTCCTTGACCGATGCGCTCGCCCACACGTTGATCTTGCCTTTGTTGGGTGATAGCATGCTGCGCGGCAATTCGATCACAAACGACAGCACATTGAACTTGTTAGCGGACAGGAAGTCTTGTGCGGGAGTCGTGTCGCAGCCGCTGGCGGCTGCGAAGCCGCGGAAGCCGGTTGCGCTTGGCGGCGGCACAGTCTTGCCAGGACCATGGTTGCCGAAGTTGCGATCGGGAACTATTTCGAAAAAGCGCGCGAGGTCAAAGAAAAACGGATCCTCGCGCGGGCCTGCAAAGACTTTGATGCCGCCTTTGAGCGCACTGGCTTTATTGTAGGCAAATGTGCCCGTGGGCTCAATCCAAGTTGAGCTCGTGCCCGTCATGTTCGGCTTTCCCGGACCGTAAAGCGTCAATGTCTGGGCGCCGTCTTTGGGAGCGCTAGCCTTCAACTGTATGACGAGATCCTCGACGTGGCTGCCGTCGTTATCAATCTTGAACTGATACATCACGCCAGGGTCGAAGAAGGTTTGTGGTCCCATGCCCGCAGGGATGAGGGGATGAGCGTCAACCGCCAGCACGACGTTGTCATCGTTGTCCGGCGCGGGGAAGACATAAACATCGGTGAGATCTGCGCCGGGTCGTGCGAGCACGGCGGGTGAGTCCGCGTGGTCTGAGCTCACGCCGGGCCGCAGACCGTACAGCGAAAACACGGCGGCCATCGCGAACAGTGCCAGCGCCGCCACGATGATTCCGAGGGTTTTGCGAGTCATCTCGAAGCCTCCAGAGAAGAACGGCCGGAGTCCGCTGTGCGTGGAGTGCGGGCCGACCAAGTAAAGGTCCATGCGAAGACCAGGAGTAGTGCGCCGACGAGGACCGCACTCACGGTGAGATCCGGCACCGGCGAATGCCAGCCCAAGGCTTGCGCGAGCTCGTAGCTGCCTACGGCCAGCGCCAGCGTTGTGACGGCAATAATCCACACGCGCGTCGCACGAACGAGTTCGAGCGGGTGGCGCGTGCACAACTTGTAAACCAAAGCGCTATCGAGGGTGTCGGTGACGGCCATCCCGAGCGAGAACGCCAACCCGATGAGCAGTCCCATGACGACTCCGCCGCCGCTTGTCAGTGCAAGAGCGTACGCGCTCACTTGGCTCGAGGTGTCGAAGCCGAGACCGAACAGAATCCCGATCGGAATTGCTGCGAGTGGACTGGTGGCAGCTCGTAAAGCCCTGGGCAACATCGCAGTCTTGAAACCGGCGACTGCGCCCACGCGGTTCAGCACTAGCTGGCGTACGTTGAGCGCCGCGATGACGAATAAGGTCAAAATGCTGACCCACGTGCCGATCGTCTCCAGCAGCGCGCCGTGGAGAGCAATGCGGCTGCCGAGCAGACTTGCCAGCGCTGCAATGGAAAGCACCATCACTGAGTGGCCGCCCGCGAACAGTGCACCGACAAAGCGGCTGAGGCGATCGCGAATGTTCAAGCTGTTACGCGTGAGGTTGTCGATGGCGGCCAGATGATCCGGATCGGCGCCGTGCCGCAGGCCGAGCACGAAAACCGAAAAGGCGACAACCCAAAAAGCGGCGGAAGCACCAGTGTGTTCGATCATGTGGCTTCTTTCTTCAGAGGAGACATTGACGTGTGCACATGGGAATGTCCGGGCCCGAACGCATAGCCGGCGATCGCGGCCAGCACGAGCAGCATGACCGGCAAGACCGGCGCCTGCAAAATGGTAGCGGATGCTTTGCTCATCATGACCGCTCCGATCATGCAGATGATCGCGGCCGTCACGAGCGGGCCAAAGCGCGTGATGCGATCGAACCCGCGCTGGTTCGACAGCCACGACGCGCCACGCACGACTGCAATTCCCAAGCCGGTGAGCACCGCCGCAAGGCCGCTGCTGAAGGCGACGACGACAAGCAGACCATAGCCGACTTGATGCAGGCTGAGTGCGGTTAAGAGTACGACGAGCGCGGCTGGACACGGTGCAATGTTGCCGCTCATCGCGATGAGCACCACGCTGCGAAATGACAATGGAGCGTTTCCCGGCAGATCGTGGGTGTGCGCGCCGTGATGCGCTCCCTCATGCACGTGTTCGCCGGCGACGTGCGCGTGCGGCGCACCACGCCGGGCCTTCACGTACCGCGACAGCGCAAAGGCGCCAAGCGCGGCGACGAACGTTCCTGATATAAAGGAAATATAGGGATAGACATTCTCGGGAACAATCCACTGCGCGAGTGCGAGCAGAACCAACCCCAGCGCCAAGACGCCCGCGGTGTGAGCGAGCGTCAGCGCGCCGGCAAGAATCAATGCCTGCCTCGAGGTCGCACGGGCGCCGACGAGCGACACTGCCAAAAGGGTCTTGCCGTGACCAGGCTCAAGCGCGTGTAGCGCACCCAGCCCAACCGCGATGAGCAGGGTCAAGAAGACGAGGCCAGGGCTGGCAGCACCCTTCGCCAGCATGTCAGACAGAAGGTTGGAACGCGCTTGCGACGTGGATCCGGCGGTCGCGGGCGCAGCGCCGGACTCTTCCACGCCCACGATTCGGCCAGCCCGACCGAGCGATACCCGCGCCGTGGTGATCGATCGCGGCGAACCCAGCAAGGCGCTGGGATAGGAGCGCAATTCGTTCGTCGGGTCGCGTTGCGAGGCGACGACGATGTCCTTCCAGCCGATGCGGCCTTCATACACGCGATCGTTGATGACGATCGTGGCCGGCGCGCGCGCGCTCCGCAACCGCGCCTGGAACTCGTCGACGAAGTACAATGTGGGGAGACCACCTGCACCGGGGCGCGTGGAAACTTGAGGAACCGCCGCGCTCAGCGAAAGCGCATGCGCATCAGATCGTACCTCAAGGCCGGCGGTGATCAGGTTGACTTCGTCGCGACCCCATTGGGCGAATCGCGCCGCTCGCTGGGAGCCCTCGATCGAGCGCTCGTGCATCACCTGAAACGTTGGGATCTCAGCCATGTCCACAACATAGCGGATGGTCAACCGATCCCCATCGATTCGGACTCGCGCGAGGTGGTTGATGGTGAAGTTGCCGAGAGGGTGCGCCGCCGCGGGCAGGACGTCAAGCCATGCCAGAGCGGCGGCGATCACGAGCGAAACGATAAGGCGCACGCTAGCCGTCGGTTCTTGTTACGCTTAGCGTGGAGCGTCAAGGAACGGAAACGTCGTGCCGTTCAGACCGGGATAGGAGACATTGTCGGTCGTCAGAC
>DATGHT010000276.1:0-2141 GCA_035307865.1 Candidatus Eremiobacteraceae bacterium
GTCGGATCGGTCAATACCGAGATCAGCGGCAAGCCGAGTCCCGAGAAGCGTTCGACCGCCGCACTGGTTTTTGCAAGCTGCATCAAGGCGATCATGCCCTCTTCCATGCGAGCGCCGCCTGAGGTAGTGACTAAGACGCACGCTAGCTTGCGGCGCGCGCACTCTTCGATCAGCAGCGCAACTTTTTCGCCAACCACGCTGCCCATCGTGCCGCCGCGAAAATTGAAGTCCATCACGCCGAGTCCGACCGGCACGCTGTCGATGCTGCAGAAGCCGACGATGATCGCTTCCGAAAGCCCGGATTTCTTACGATCGCTGGCAATTTTGTTGAGATAGGCGATGCGATCGCTCCAGCCCAGCGGATCGCCCGTCAGCAGGTGCGGCGCCAGCTCCACGAAGTCGCCGTCTGCCAGCAGCGCGACACGGTCGAGCGCGCCCATGCGGAGGTTATGGCCGCAGTGCGAGCACACCCGCATGCGTTCGGCCAGGTCTTTCTTATAGAGGCGCTCGCCGCAGGCCGGACAGATTTCCCACAGCGTGTCTTCCGCGGGTTCCGGTCGTGGGGTTCGTCGGCGAAGCCAGTTCGGTGTAGGTGCCACGGTCGTCTACTCCTGCTCCTTGGCTGGCTCGATTGACCCCGCGCTCACCGCGGGCCTGCGACCGGTTCCGGCGTATATCTTGACGAGCTGCTTCAGATAGTTGACGATCTCGCCGGAATTGAGCTTGCTTGAGCCTACCCGGCGGTCGGTAAAAACGTACGGCACTTCCTTCGCGTTTCGAAAGTTCCCTTTCATGATGACTTCCAGTCCGATCTTGAACCCAATCGGATCGAGTTGGACTCCCTCGATGACAGATCGCTTGCAGAACAGGTAGCCGGACGTGATATCTTTCACTCTCGTCAACGGCGTCGCCAGCATGATTGCGACGCGCGATGTTATGCGCCGCCGCCATGGCCAATTGGTGATGCCGCCGCCAGGAATGTAGCGGCTACCGATGGCGAGTTCGCACTCTCCCTTTTGGATCGCGCTGATCATCGGCGGGATGATCTGCGGATCGTGGCTGAAGTCTGCATCCATGACGCCGATGATCGGCGCGCGACAGGTGGCCCAACCATCGATGACCGCCGAGGCCAACCCTAACTTGCCGGCACGATGCACGCAGCGGACGGGATAGCGCGTCGCCAGCGAATCCACGAGTGCGCCGGTGCCGTCCGGTGAGTTGTCGTCAACGATAACAACTTCGGCGCTGGTGTTTGCCTTTGCGAAAACATCAGTCAGCGCGGCGATCAATTGCTCGATGCCGCCGGCTTCATTATAAGTGGGAACGACTACCGAAACGGTGTAGTCTGGTGACACTACGAGTTGATTCCTAGCCTAGACACATTAACCTGCCAAGAACGTCGCGCGCGCGAGCGTCACCTCACCACCAATGCTGCAAGGCGGCGACGGCGGACAGCAGCGCGAGTCCCGCTGTTTCTGTGCGCAAAATCGTCGGCCCCAGCGAAACCATGTGCGCGCCAGCTGCGCGCGCTTGTGCGATCTCCTCGTCGGTAAAACTCCCCTCGGGACCGACCGCGAGGGCAACGTGCTGGAAGGTCGCGCGCGCCGCTCGTGCCAGTGTATCGCGCTCTGCGGCTTCGTGCGCAACCAGCAGCGGTGTCTCGGCAAAACGTTGCAGCGCGGCTGACCACGCGAGCGGCGCCTCAACCTCGGGTACGATCAAGCGGTGCGACTGTTGCGCGGCCGAGCGCGCTATTTTTCGCCAGCGCTCCAGCTTATGTGCCGACACGCCGCCGTACGAGCGCGCGCACTCGACCGGCACGATGCGCCGCGCGCCGAGCTCAACCGCTTTTTCCACGACGAATTCCATCTTGTCGCCCTTGGGTACGGCTTGCAGCAGGGACACGGCTGCGGGCAGTTCCGACCCTTGGCTTTCTTCCTTGGTGACCACGCGAGCGCTGACAACACGTGCGTTAACCGAGACAACTTCGGCTGACCACGCGATTCCATTGGCGATGACGACGATTGCAGCGCCAGGCTGCACGCGCAATACGACCGCGGCGTGTCGGCTATCGCCTGCCTCCAGTCGCACTTCTTCCCCGGGCGTCAATGGGCCGTCGACAAAAAACCGCGGTGCGCTCA
>DATGHT010000277.1:0-5873 GCA_035307865.1 Candidatus Eremiobacteraceae bacterium
AATATTGCATCCCACCGGTATCGTGTGGAATCCACAGCGCTTCGATCAGCTCGAAGCGTACGCGCCAGGGCTCACGAACGGCCGCGGTCACACCACTGCCTACCGTCTGCTGGCGCAGCCGAACACTGGTTTGGCGCACCACCAAGAGCCATTCACACAAGCGGATCTTTGGGCGACCGAAGGGGATCCGCTTGACATCGACGCGATCGATCTGCCGCTGTATGCCAAGGAGCACACCTCGCTCGCGAACACCGACATCGCCCTCTGGTACCGTGGCTCTTTCCGGCATCAGCCCCGCGATGAAGACGGCTTTTACGACAGCAGCGGTAACTTTATCGGCACGACCCACACGGTTTGGACCGGATTTATCTTCATGCCGCGCAACCTCTTCGATCAGTCGCCATTTTTCTAAGAACTGCTCGCGGCAGACAGTCTGACGCTCACTGCGGAGCTCACTTCCAGTGCGGCTTGCGTTTTTCGAGAAAGGCGCTGATCCCCTCATGCGCGTCCTTGGACTCCGCATTCTGCGACATGACTTCGCCCGTGTACTCGTACGCTTGGTGCTGCGGCAAGTCTATCTGTTTATAGAACGCCTGCTTGCCGAGCCCGACGACATAGGGGCTCGAAGCCGCGATCTTCAACGCAAGTTCGCGCGTCGTTGACTCAAGTTTCTCAGCCGGCACCACGCGGTTCACCAGACCGAGCGCGAGCGCTTCATTGGCTGACACCGGGTCACCGGTGAGCAGCATTTCCATGGTTTTCTTGCGGCCGATCGCGCGACTGACCGCAACCATCGGGGTCGAACAGAAGAGGCCGATCTTCACTCCGGGCGTGGCGAACCAGGCACTGTCGACGGCCACGGCAAGATCGCACGTCGCGACAAGCTGGCAGCCCGCCGCCGTCGCGGGTCCCTGCACCTGCGCGATCACCGGCTGACGAATGCGCTGGATGGTCTCCATCGTGTCCACACAAACATCGAACAAATGACGATAGGTCGCGAGATCGCGATCGAGCATCTCACTCAAGTCGTGACCGGCGGAAAACACCGGTCCATTCGCCTTGAGAATCACCACCTTGATGTCGGAATTCTCGCCGACCGCGCGCATGGCTGCCGAGAGTTGCTCCATCGTCTGGAGGGAGAGCGCGTTGCGCTTCTCGGGGCGATTCAGCGTGATGAATGCAAGCTCGCCGTCGAGCTCAGCCAAGACATTGGCGTTGCGTTGGGTGATCATTGTGGCCATGGAGCTTACTTCGGTGGTTGAAGCGATTCCACCGCTAGGAAAAAGCGCTAGGCCGACGCGAGCTTGCTCACTTCGCTGCGCCGAAAGCAGTTCGGCGCGTGATCGTTCACCATCCCAACCGCTTGCATGAAGGCATAACAGATGGTCGAGCCGACAAACGAAAATCCCGCCTTGCGCAAAGCCTTGCTCATGGCGTCTGATTCCTTCGTCTTATCCGGTGCGCTGTCGCCGGGCCGGCGGTTGTGCTGGATAGGCCGCCCGCCGACGAACTGCCACAAGTAGCGGTCCAGCGACCCAAACTCGCGGACGATTGCCAACGCCGCTTGTGCATTTCTTATCGTCGACTCGATCTTGAGCCGGTTGCGCACGATGCTTGGATCTTTCATGAGGCGCTTGACTGTCCGGGCGTCAAAACGAGCGACTTTCTTGATGTCGAAGCGCGCAAACGCGCGCCGATACCCAGCACGCTTGCGCAGAATCGTACTCCAGCTCAGTCCCGCCTGCGCGCCTTCCAAGATGAGATACTCAAACAGCACGCGATCGCGATGGGCCGGCACGCCCCACTCACGATCGTGGTATTGCAGTTCCTCAGGTCCGCCGCTTAAGGCCCACGAGCAACGTTGGGGTTCACTGCTTGATCTTGCCGGCACGAACGTTACTCCGACACCGCTTCGTCGCGCGCTTCCAGCGGAATGTACAGCACGTTCTCGTCGGCATCATACTCGAAGAGCTCGGCATAGCGCGCCCACTCGACCGCGGTCGCAAACTGCTGCTGCGCGACCTCCCGAGGAAAATATTCGTCCCACAGGTCCAAAAAGAAATCGGCCGGCATCGACTTACCGCGCCGCTCTGACAAGGTGCGCACGATGGAATCAAACGTCGGGACCCGCGCCAACAACTGCGCGCGAAAGATGTCCTTGCCACGCAGAATGGTGGCCGAGGCAAATTCAGAGCCGATCGGCGTGAGCGTCACACGACCGCCGGAGACATGTGCGAAATCCAACAGCTGCACCGCTTCGAGGATCGCTAGCAGATCGTCCACCGTCACCGCCAGCCGTTCGGCGAGGTGTGCAACCTCTTCCGAACTATCGGGCTGCTCCGCCAGCAACCCGATCAAGCCGCTCATGCCGCCGATGCGAACGTGCGGCAGCGGCTGCGAAAATGGCGATCGAGCGGGCTGCTCCGGTTTCGTCGCCGCAGGTGCAGCGGCAACCTCACGGCTCGGGTTGGTCATGACCAAGTAGAGGTGCTCCACCAGCTCCTTGAAATGAGCATCGTTGCGATTGTGCGGCCGCGCTAAATCGATCGTAATCTCACCACGAATATGCCCTGGATTGGATCCAAACACGATGACACGGTCGGCGAGCATTGCCGCTTCTTCGATATTGTGGGTGACGAGCAGAATGCTCTTCGCGGGGAACGTCTTCGAATTCCACAGCTCGTCGATCTCAGCCCGCAGATTCTCGGCGGTCAAAACGTCGAGCGCGCTAAAAGGCTCGTCCATGAAGAGCACCTTGGGCTCCATGACAAACGCTCGCGCGCAGCCGACGCGTTGCTTCATGCCGCCCGACAATTCCTTAGGATATGCCCCTTCGAAGCCGTCCAAACCCACGAGGTCGATCGCTTTGATCGCGCGGCGCAAGCGCGCGATGCGGCTGATTCCCAGCGCCTCCAGCCCAAGCTCGACATTCTCGAGCACGGTGAGCCACGGCAGCAGGGCAAAGCTTTGAAAAACCATCGCGACGTCGGGGTTGGCGCTCTTCACGGGTGCGCCATCGCTCAAAATCGTGCCGGCCGTAGGCGGAATCAGGCCTGCCATCATCCGCAGCAGCGTACTCTTGCCGCTGCCGCTGCGGCCGAGTAATGCCACAACTTCGCCGCGGCGGACCTCAAACGAGACGTCACGCAACGCGGTAAACTCGCCCTTCCCGCCGGGCAGCGGAAACTGCTTGGTCAGACGCTCGCAGAGGATCAGCGCGTTCGTCACAAGCCGAACCTCGCTTCAGCCAACCGGTAGAGCCGGCGCCATAGCACGCGATTGAGCACGACGACGTAAACGCTCATGATGCCGACGCCTAGCGTAATGCGCGGCCAATCTCCTTTGGAGGTCGCGTCCGCGATGTACGTCCCAAGGCCGACGGCGGTCAGCGTCGTCGATCCCCAGGAGACGATTTCCGACACGATGCTCGCGTTCCACGCGCCGCCGCTTGCGGTGATCGCTCCCGTCACCCACGACGAAAAAATGCCCGGGACGATGAGCCTGCGCCAGCGTAGCCAGCCTGTCACCTGAAGATCATCCGCCATTTCCCGCAGCTCGGTCGGAATGCTCTGCGCACCGGCGATGGCGTTGAACAAAATGTACCACTGCGATCCCAGCGCCATCAGCAGAATGCAACCGGCATTGATATCGACGTGTAGCGCGATAAAGGCGAGCGTCGCAAACGGAAAGACAAAATTTGCCGGAAACGATGCCAGCAGTTGTACGACCGGCTGCAGCGCGCGTCGCAGTTTCGGACTGAATCCGATGGCCACCCCGACCGGCACCCACAGCAAGCTCGCGCCTAACACGATGATCAGCACCCGCGTAAGCGTCGCCAGCCCCAGCGCGCAGACGCGCAGCACCTCGACGATTCCCACGGTGCTCAGGACGAATCTCGTAGCGGCGACGATCAAGCCGATGGCGATCACGATTAGAGTGGCATTATAAAGCTGCTCGATGTGCGGACTCCACCCGGCTGCCAGCGATGGGTTGCGTGCAGCGGTGAGGCGCGACAACCAGCGGTTTGCGGCTTCAGCAGCCGGGCGCCAGAGGCGCGCGAGCAGCGCAGGGATGCTCGCGGCTCGGATGATGTCGTAGACCCAAGAGCGCGGCGGCTCGGCAGCAGCGCTCAGTTCGATTCGGAACTTATCTGACCAAGCGACGATGGGCCGCCAAAAGAGCTGATCGATGACGACGATAACCACTGCAATCGTGACAACTGCCCACACCAAAGCATGGGTGTCTTGCGCGGCAATGGCTGCTGCCACATACGAACCCAGCCCGGGCAGCGTGTACTTCTGATTGAGCACGCTGATCGCTTCGCTGGCCGCGACAAAGAACCAACCGCCGCCGAAGCTCATCATGGCATTCCACACGAGCGGAATCATGCCCGACGGCAGTTCGAGCTTGACGAAGCGCTGCCAGGACGAAAGGCGGTACAGCGTCGCTGCCTCATCAAGTTCCGCCGGAATCGCTCGCAGCGATTGATAGAACGCAAACGTCATGTTCCACGCCTGCGCCGTGAAGACCGCAAAAATCGATGCGAACTCAAGCCCCAACAGGCTGCCGGGAAAGAGCGCGATGAACCCCGTGATCGTCACGGAGAGAAAGCCGAGCACAGGCACGGATTGCAAGATGTCCAGCAGTGGTATGAGCGCGCGCTCGGCCATGCGGCTGCGCGCGGCCGCATACCCGTAGACCAAAGTAAAAATGAGGGACCAAACCAAGGCGATCGCCATGCGCAGGGTCGAGCGTGCCGCGTAGTACGGCAGGTTGCGTGGATCGAGGGCGACGTGCGGTACGTTGACGGGGGGAGCGAAACTCACGAGCGCGCCCGACCCGACTTTTGCCAGCACGCCCAATAATGTCAAGACTCCGAGGATGAAGGCAAGATCCGCCAAGCGGAGCGGCAAGCGTCGGAGCGCCACGAACGGCGGAAAGGTGGATCGAATCATCGCAACCGGCAGGTAGCCTTACGTGGTGGGCATGAGCGGGGCGGCGAGCGTCCGTTCCTTGATCATCGCTCCCGCACTGAGCGACTGAATGAAGACCGTCAAGATCGACGCGTAAACGATTATTTTTTGACCCGTCGCTTGAATCGCAGAGCCTTGCGGCGTAGAAGTCGCGGGCCCAAAGGTGAGCAGCAGGACATAGGCGGCGAGCACCACAGCGAAACCGGCAAAAATGTAGAGAAAGTGCCGCGGGAATCGCGGCTCAAACGCAATCGCGATGATCAACAACACGACAGCTGCGAGGAACAGGCGAAACGCCCATTGCACAAAGCCGTTGTGCGCCTGCAGGAACAAATTCCACGGCGTGAAGGCGACCCCGACGAAGCAGACTGCCGTCACCGCGCCGCAGAGCGCGGCGATGCGGCTGAGCCACACGGAAACCGTTGATTGCCGGAAGAGCAAGCTGAAGGCGACAAAGAACATGACCATCCCGCCCGCTATCGTGGTCAATGCCAGGCCGAAAAGGAACATCGAAGGCAGATTGACCGCATTACTCGCCCCGTAGCCGACGTGCGTTTGACCGAGATCGCTAAAGAAGTTCAGGAAGAAGTTGTACCCTTGGCTGTTCGGCTCAGAAACCGAGCCGCCCGGATACAGCAACATTGCGATAATCGTGAGTAAGAAGAAGAAGCCGCAGACCCACACGACGACACGAAAGATTATTGCCAGCAGCGTCAAGCGCTCCGCACCGATCATACGTCGAACCCCGAGTTCAGCAAGCGCCGTCTTAGTTGCCGACCTACGTGGGGCCCTGCACGCCTCTGGGCTAGGCTGAATCCTAGTTCAAGCAGTTCGGTAAGTCTGTTCACCGTGCCCGAGCTCGTGCGCTTGATCCGCGCATGGAGAGTGTGCACCGCGATC
>DATGHT010000278.1:0-4727 GCA_035307865.1 Candidatus Eremiobacteraceae bacterium
CGGCCGAGGGGAAACCCGGTGACGGCTCGATCATAATCGTGGTCGCGACTAACGCGCCGCTCCTGCCTGACGCGCTCATGCGCCTGGCGCACCACACGGTGCTCGGCTGGGCGCGCACCGGTGCGATTTCGCGAACCGGCAGCGGCGACTTGATCATCGCATTTTCGACCGCCAACGTCGTTCCACACTATCCCAAAGCGCTGACCTACCCCGTCACCGCATTTGACCTCTACCACATGAACCCGCTGTTCAACGCGACCGTCGAAGCCGCGAACGAGGCGGTGGTCAACGCGTTGCTGGCGGGCCAGACAATGGTCGGACGCGACAACAACAAGGTCTATGGTCTGCCGCACGACCGGCTGCTGCAGATCCTGCACCGGTATGGCCGTTAGCCGGCGATTTCGACCCTCTTGCCGTACCGCAGTCGTGACGATCGCGGGCGAGCGTTTGCGCGTCGCCTGGACCAGCGCCGGCATCGCTTGCGTCGAGAGAGAGTCGCTCAAGACCAAGCGCCTCATGGAGACGCGCGTCGGCATGACGCTGGTCGAGTCTCAGCTTCCGGCCGCATTGCGCGAGGGCCTGAAGACGGCAACGCGTGGCCGGCGAGTCGACATCCCGCTCGATCTGGAGTGGGCCAAAGAGTTTGAGCGTGACGTGCTCGAGGCTGCGCGCCAGATTCCCTACGGAGAGACACGCTCGTACAGCTGGCTCGCGCGCGCGGCCCGGCGGCCGCTGGCAGTGCGTGCCGCCGCCAGCGTGATGGCGAAAAATCCGTTGTGGTTGCTCGTGCCTTGTCATCGCGTCATCTATGCCGACGGACGCGTTGGACCGTACGGAAGCTCCGGGAAAAAACGCAAGTGCGAGTTGCTCGCGCGCGAGGGCGTTCAGTTTAACGGTCGCGAATAGAGGTGCATGAACGTTCTCATGCCGATCGGCCTGTTCTTAGCCGGCTTCATGGCCGGCGCCGTGTTGCTGTGGCTGTTCCGGGCCGCCGACGCCCGCACGCTGCGCGAGGCGGTCGCCAATCGTGATGCCAAGCTCGACCGGCTCCACGGCGATCTCGTCGAGCTGCAGACGGATCGCAGCCGGCTGGAGACAAGTTTAGACGCCGAGCGGCGCGCCGGCGCTGAAAAGCTGGCGTTGTTTGAAACCGCGCAGCAGAAACTCGCGGACGCCTTTCGCGCGCTGTCCGCCGAGGCGCTGCAAACCAACAATCGTTCCTTTCTGGACCTCGCCAAAGCGCAGCTCGAAAAATATCAAGAAACCGCCAAGGGCGACTTGGAGCAGCGCCAGCAGGCGATCACCCAAACGCTCCAACCCGTTCGCGAGTCCCTCGAAAAAGTTGACGCGAAGATTCAGGAGCTGGAAAAAAGCCGCAGCGGCGCGTATGCGGCGCTGCACGAGCAGGTGCGCGCGCTGGCGGACGGGCAGAGCGCCTTGCGCTCCGAGACGACGAATTTGGTGCGTGCTCTGCGCCAGCCCATGGTCCGCGGCCGCTGGGGTGAGATTCAATTGCGGCGCGTGGTCGAGATGGCGGGCATGCTGAATCATTGCGATTTCGTCGAGCAGAAGACGATCAATACCGAGGACGGCAAGCTGCGGCCGGACTTGCGCGTCCGCCTGCCCGGCAACAAATACATCTTCGTCGACGCCAAAGCGCCGCTCGAAGCATATCTGAACTCGGTGGACGCAAGCGACGACGAAACGCGCCGCGCGCTGCTCAAGACTCATGCTCAGAATATTCGCACCCACATCAACAACCTGTCGAAAAAATCATATTGGGATCAATTCGATCAGACGCCCGAGTTCGTCGTGCTGTTCTTGCCGGGTGAAGCGTTCTTCAGTGCTGCGCTCGAGAGCGACCCCTCGCTGATCGAAACCGGCGTCGAGCAGCACGTGATCCCCGCGACCCCGACCACGCTGATCGCACTGTTGCGTGCCGTACACTACGGCTGGCGTCAAGAGGCGGTCGCCGTCGAAGCCAAGCAGATCAGCGACTTGGGCAAGGAGCTGTACAAGCGCCTGGCCGACATGAGCGATCACTTCTTCAAGCTCGGCAAGAGCTTGAATAGCACGGTTGATTCGTACAACAAAGCGGTGGGCTCGCTGGAGGCGCGCGTGCTCGTGAGCGCGCGCAAGTTCAAGGACCTCAAAGCGCTCGGGATCGAGGTCGAGATCGAGCCGACCAGTCCGGTGGAGATCAGTCCGCGTGCGTTGCAAGCGCCCGAGATGATCGCAGTGACGGACGGCCTGTTCCCGGTGCCCGAGGCTCCGCCCGTCGCAGAAGATCAGGGAGCCGAAGGCGTCGCGGGAGCCGAGCTGTCCAAGCGCGATGCGATGCCCGATTTCAGCGCGGCAATCCCGGCGCCGGTCTTGGCCGAGACGGCGGCGCCATCGAAGCGAGACACTTCTTCCGAAAGCGCCTGAGGCAGCGTATCGATCTTGTTCCACGCGTACAGCACGGGCTTGCGATCGGCGCCGAGCTCTCTTAGCACCGCCTGGACGGAGTCACGCTGACGCACCCAAAACGGATTGCTGACGTCGATGACGTGCACGAGCAGATCGGCGCTCGTCACTTCCTCCAACGTCGCGCGAAACGACGCAACCAGTTCTTTGGGCAGATCGCTGATGAATCCGACGGTGTCTGCGAGAATGACATCGTGATCCGCATCCACATGAACTTTTCGTAAGGTTGGATCGAGCGTCGCAAAGGGTTGGTCGGCGACGAACACCTTCGCGCCGGACAAGGCATTGAGCAACGACGATTTGCCGGCATTGGTATAGCCCACGAGTGCGACCAGCGGAGTCTGCGCCCGGCTGCGGCGTTGCTCGCGGCGGCGCACTTGCACCGCATCGAGCTGGTGCTGCAGATGTTCGATGCGCAAGCGAATCCGCCGCCGGTCGACCTCGAGCTTTGTTTCGCCAGGTCCGCGCGTGCCGATGCCGCCGCCCAAGCGCGAGAGGTCCTCGCGCGAGCCGATCAGGTTTGCCGCGCGATGCCGCAGCTGCGCCAGCTCGACTTGCAGCTTCCCTTCGCTGGTGCGCGCGTGGCTGGCGAAGATGTCCAAAATCAGGACCGTGCGATCCATGACCTGCACGCCGGGCAGGCTGCGTTCGAGCGCGCTGCGTTGGCGCGGGCGCAATGCGTTGAGCGTGATGACGGCGTCGGCGTGCACCTGGCCGGCCAGCCGTGCGAGCTCGATGACTTTGCCGGAACCGAGCAGTGTCGCAGGATCGATGCGGTCGCGCCGCTGTACGATATTCCCCACCACCTCGGCACCGGCAGCGCGGGCGAGTGCGTCGAGCTCGTCCATTTCCACGTCGAAGAGCTGCGCGTTGCTGCCGGCATCGAGACCGGCGAGAATGACGCGCTCCTTGCCCGGCTGGGTGGCATGAAGCATCGGGTCTTATTTCGGGAAAGAGAGAGGCGGCCTGCCGGCCGCCTCAAGATTCAGTTGCAAGCGTGGGGCGAAGTCGTTTGACCCGTCAGACTCCTGCCAGCGCGGGAACCTTGCGCAGGCCGAAGGCGTGGTCGGAAACAGGCGTGAGCGGTGTAAAGCGCAGCTGTTTTTGATAGGTCGACACCAGAAGCTCGACGCCTCCTCGAACGCAGCCCTCTTCAGCAACGCATTTCGAAAGTTTCTTATGGAAGTAATGTTCTAGATTTGCGAGCGCGTGCAGCCAATACTCATCTTTCGTCAAACGCGAGCCGTCAAAACCATCCTTGCTGACCAGCCAAACAAAAACCGGCTCGCCGCCTTCTCGAAATCCGAGAACAAAGAGTGGTACCGATGCGGCTGCCGGTTCGTGCTCGTCGTGAAAAGAGCAGATCGTGTAAAATTCGAGCAGTACGTGTTCGGGCTCGATCGGCTTGCTCACGAACGCCTCCCTCGTAAGTCGTGGTGGGCCGGACGCGTGCGCCAAACGCAGGTAGGTCCGCACCGGAGATTTCTCAAGCAGGCAGGAACGCTCCCGTTCGCCTTTATGTCCCTTTTTTCAGGACGAAGCGCCACGCCAAGCGCATGGCGGATTTGTGGTGCAACGCCCGAAACGTGGCATGAAACGCGCAAGAACGAGGGCTTGAGGAGGAGCGCAACGGCGGATGAAGCCGCTCATGACGCCGCTGATCGCGGCCTTGGTTCTCGGCTTCACAAGGTTGCCGAGCTTGGCCGACAGCAATGGCTTCATCTATGCCTATGGCTTGGCAGACTCTCACGCCGAGGATACGTTTTACTCCGTTGACGCATTCCGTCCCCTAGGGCAGCCGCGACCTTTTCGCCCGTACCTCGAGCTCTCGTTCCAGCGCGATTCACGCGAATTCAGCCGCCTGCTGCCGCAGCCTCTCAACGACAATTACGGGCTGGTCGCCGCCGGCATGCAATATCAGGGTCGCAAAGGTCTGCGAATATTTGCCCAGTTGGGTGAAGCGTTCGCCTTCGGGCCGCAGCTGGGGGCGCCGTGGGATCTACGGCATGGTGATTTCCGCGCCGGTCTGGAAGACTTCCGCGATTGGAGCGACTCCATCAGCAATCCGCGGCGCGCCGTCGGCTCGTTCTATGGCAGTGCCGTGTACTACAACCGTTACCAAAACGAAATCATCTACGTCGCCGCAGAGCGCGGGCGGGAGTTCGGCGCGCTGGAACATCCCGTGCAGCTCTACGGCCGCGTCGCCGCGGATGGCGACACGCGCAGGTACTTCTACAACAATGCCCTCAACGCGACGCTGG
>DATGHT010000279.1:0-4002 GCA_035307865.1 Candidatus Eremiobacteraceae bacterium
ATCTCGTTATGTGTCTGACACGCGCGGGCGTCGAATGGGATGCAGTCAACTACTATTTGCTGGCTGCGGTCGACTTCGCGACATCACATCACGTCGGCCTACTGGCTTCGCATCACGTGACCATCGCCAACACGGCGCCGAACGAGATCCCGCCGCTCATCCCGCTATGGTACGGGCAAGCGATCGGTATCGCGAGCATCGTGCACGCGAACGCAAATGACGTCCTCCGGCTCGTGCCCTTTGTCGTGCTCGTCGCCACATGGTCGGCGATCCGCCGCGTTGCGCGCGCATACTTGCAGCCGGCATACGCCGACGGAGCCGCGTTGTTGTTCCTGCTGCTTCCCGGCGTCGTCAATCAGATAGCGGTGTTCGCTCTTTACGTCGACCTGGCAATGGTGTTCGTCTTTGCGGCGCTGGTGGCGGAGCTGGTGGAGAAGAACGACGAGCTTGCCACGTATCTGCGCATCGGCGTCTTGTGCACGCTGGCGCTGATCACAAAAGTAAGCGGCCCGGTGCTCGTCGGATTGTTGCTGATCGCGGTGGTCGCGGGCAAACTCAAGCCGCGCGCGGCGTCGATGGCGTTGATCGCACTGACGGGCCTCGTCCTCATTGCCGTTGCTGCCAAAGTAGGCGATTTTGCAGCAGCAGGCTTGACCGGCCGTGGCGTCGCGATCATCGTGACGTTCATCCTTGCGCTCCTGACCGCCGCCACCTTTCGTGTCTTGCCATTCTTCCGGCCAGCCGGCGCGTTGTTGGCCTTCATCGCCGTCATACCGGGTGCGCTCTACGTCTGGAGATTAGCGCGCCTCTTAGGATCCCCGGCCGGCTATTACGTGCCGTCTTGGGCGCACGTGCAATCTCCCAACTTCGGCTGGGCGCTGGCTGCGCTGCTCGCCGCGAACGTGTACGGCTGGAACCAGCAGCTTGGACTGCCGCAACATTATGGCGCAGGACTGTTACTGTGGTGGGGCCTGGCTCCGATCACGAACGTCCTCGCCCTTGTCGGAGCGTTTTTCGCGATAAGGCGGAAGCACGAGGTCGCGGGCCTGGTGCTCATCATCTCGCTGTTCTACTTGGCGTGGCTGACCGTTCTCAACCTTATCGATTTCCGTCATCTGTTACCGGTGATGGCACTCTTGCCGATTCTCGCGGCGTACTGTATTCGAACGGCGATCCAGCCGAATGCATCACGCGCTCACTGGCCATTCCTCGGCGCCGCGGCATGTTCGATCCCCTTTATGTGGCTCGGCCAATGGCCGTATGCCGGTTTTCCAAGGGAGCTCATGAGCTGGTATTCGCTCGATTCCGGCCACGCGATGACCACCGACGCGCTGGTCGTGATCGCATTGTTCGCAAGCCTCGTGGTTGTGGCATATCTTACCGGTCGTGTCGCCGACCTGACACGGATCCGTGCCGTGATGAACGGGGCCGTTGTGCCATTCGCGCTGGCATTGGTCGGCGTCGCGGCGCTCGTCGTCGCGCACGCGGTGGCGCTGTCGGTTGCATTCCTGATCGCAGCGGTCGTTATCGAAATCGCGCGCCGTTTTCCAAAGTTCTTCGAACGGTCCGCAACGATCGTCGCATCTGTGGCAATCGTCGTCGCCGGCTTCGAACCCGTCGTGGCCACGGCGTTCACCATAGGTTTGCGCAACGACAGCGCAGCCGCACGGTCGCAGTATTATTTCGGCTTCTATCCGGCGTTGCAGGAGCTCGCCGGCCGCCAAAAATCCGGCACTGTGTTCACCTTTTCCGGTTACGGCGTCAGCTGGTACACGGTCGGTCAGGTCCGCAGAATAGACTTGGCGGATGCGCTTGACCTCGGCATTCTCCGCAAGGCGCTGGCGTCGCCGTATTCCGGCGACACGACCGCCGCGCTGCGCCGCTATGGCGCCGAGTGGGGTATTATGCCTGCGGCCGGCAACCCGGTCGGCGAAGAGCTAGTCGGTCTCATGCGCGGGGCGAATCTTCCCGGGATAAGTTCCCTCCTCGATTCCACGGCGGCCACCCAACTGCCGCGCGGCGCCTGGATGCTGGTGCATCTGCTGCCTCCTACTTCCGGGCCGCACGGACTCCGCGCCCAACTCGAGGTGCAGGCTGACGGGCGAACGCTCGACGCGACAAGGCCGACGGATTTCAAAAAGCCGGTGAGGGCTACCGCATTGCGAGTGCGACTCGAGGGTGCAGCGCAGGTGGCGGCGCTGACCGTTCGGGTCGAAGGCAGTCACGCACCGGATGACCGCTATTTCGAGTTTTCGCGCGCGCTCGTGCGCCCGGGAAACACGATCGAGCTGCCTTTCGCAGCGTTAGCACGCTCTGTTGGCCGCCAGGATCCGGATTTCGAAGCTGCCCGCCAACTGACCATACAGAGCATCATGCTTGACCTGCGGGATGCGCACCGGCTTCTTCTAGGAACGCTTGTCTGGCACTCGCCGCGCTTTGCAGTCGATCCGGGGCGGTCAGGAGCGTGGCGTCTTGCGGCGGACAATTCCGCGTTTTCGATGCGCGCAGACCTCGCGCCGCTGAATTTTGTCGGAACCATTTCGCGGCGCGATCCCGCCAGTGACCTTCTCGTGTTTCCTGCAGCTCAAATCGCCAACGGCGTGGGCTCGCGAGTCGACGAGATCGAGATCGGGCTCGCAGCTTCACCCGCCTGCAGGCCAGGCGAGCCCGTCAAGCTTGCCTTCGCGGGTTTACGTACCATTATGGATACGGGCCAGACACGGCCGCTCGAACAGCGCCTGTCGTTGACGAGACCGGCGCAGGCAGGCACGATCGTGCGCATTCCGGCGCAAGACTTCTTCGATTCCTCATTTCCACGCGAGATCCAACAAGACGCCGTTATCGAACGCGTCTCGGTCGAGCCTGGGCCGCACTGTCTGGTCGGTCAAGAAATAGCCGGCAAACTTCACCTGCAACGCGACGGCGGCGTCGCTTCCAATGGCTACCAAACCAGCGGCTTTGTGACGCTCAGCCTGACGACGCCAGATCCTTTTGCCTGGGGAACGGCAGGGGCACGTCGCCAAGCGCGGCTCCGAGCCGGATCGAATCAGCGGTGATCACTTCCACCGGGCGTTCGTGCGTAGGCCACTCCGCTGTCACATGATCGTAATAGTGCAGGAGATGCAACCGATAGAAAATCGCGAGCGTATCGACGAATACCGCGTACGCATCGCGCAGATTGACGCGGCTGAAGGATCGCAAAAACTCCACCCTGACCGGCGCTTCCGCCATCTTGAACCCGAAGTGCCGGGCGACTGCCAGGATCTCAACATCGAACGCAAACCGCTTAACCAATACCTTCGGTAACACACGGTGCAACACGACCGAACGAAACAATTTCAATCCGGTTTGTGTGTCTTTCACCGGCAAACCGAAAAGCGTGCGCACGATCCCGTAGTAGCCTAAGCTCCAAATCCGCCGGCGGAACGGATAGTTCGACACGTGTGAGCGGCGGTGCAGCTTGCTTCCGACGACGATGTCCGCGTGCTGTTGTTCCAACACCCGAAAAAATTCAGGTAACTGCGCCGCCTGAAGTTCGCCATCGGCGTCGAGAAATGCGATGTACTCGCCGCTCGCCTGTTGGACGCCGCAAAACAGCGCATGGCCCTTGCCGCGGTTGCGTTCGTAGCGCACGATGCGGATGATGCAAGGAAACTCCGTCAGGAGCGTACATGCTGCGGCGCACGTCTGGTCGTTGCTGCCGTCGTCCACGAGCACGATCTCAAAATCAAGACCGAGCGCCTGCAGCGCGGCGATCGTGCTTCGCAGATGGCGCGTAACGCCTTCCGCTTCATTGAAGGCGGGCATGATGACCGATAATTTGCCGCTCGGCACGAGGTCGCTCCCGTCAGGCACGCTCACATGCGTAGCCGGGCGCGTCTTCGTGTGCCGCGCTGACGCCGCCTTGTCACGAGCGCGTCTTGACGCGCGAACGCGGGCGCAAGCAAGCATGCAAGGGACGCCCCAGAGCCGAGTCGTATGGCGCCTTCCAAGTGCAACAAG
>DATGHT010000280.1:0-2202 GCA_035307865.1 Candidatus Eremiobacteraceae bacterium
CCGCAATATGCGGGTCGACGACTTCGACAAGTATCTGTACACGATGCTCGGCGCCGAAGCGGTCGAGCAATTGTTTCGCGTCGCCAGCGGCTTAGATTCGATGCTCATCGGCGAACCGGAGATCGTGGCCCAGGTGAAGCAAGCCTTGCAGCTCGGCGAACGTGCGGGCTCGATCGGGCCCCATCTCGGCCGGCTCTTTCGCATGGCATTGCAGACCGGCAAGCGCGCGCGCACCGACACCGCCATCGGCCGCGACGTCGTCTCGCTCGGCGCTGCGGCGGTCGAACTCGCGCAGCGGCATTGCGATCTCTCGGCCACCCGCTGCACGGTGCTGGGCGCGGGTAAGATGGGCGCGATCGTCGCCAAACATCTGCACGCCCGTTCTGCTCGATCGCTCATCATCGTCAACCGCACGCTCAAGCGCGCTCGCACGGTTGCCGATCCCCTGCAGGCGCGTGTCGCCGGTCTCGAGGCTTTGCCAGCCGTTTTGGCGGAAACCGATCTGCTCATCACGGCCGTCGGCAGCGGCAAAGCTCTTATCGACGCGGTGACCCTAGCGCTCGCAACGATCAAGCGGCAGCGACCGCTGCTGATCATCGATATCGGCGTGCCCCATGACGTCGAGTTGGGCGACACCATGCTGCCGCAGATAGCGCTCTACCGCCTTGAGGACTTGCGCGAGATCGTCGATCAAACGCTGCACGGCCGCCGGGCGGAGATACCCGCGGTTGAGGCGATCATCGCGCACCAGGTGCAGGCTTATACGCAGTGGTATCGCACCCGCGGCGCCGCTCCGCTCATCGCGAGTCTGCGTTCGAAAGCGGAAGCGATTCGCGACACCGAGATCCAGCGTCTTTTCGCGCGCTTGCCCGAACTCGATGAGCGGCAACGCGAGCTCGTCATCAGCGCGAGCGTTTCGATCATCAACAAGCTGCTGCATGCGCCCGTGACGAAGTTGCGAGAGTCGGTCACCGTCGATCAAGAAGTCGACGAGGCGCAGCTGCTGCAGGCGATGCTCGATCTCGACGTCTTCAGCGACCGCCTCCAGCGACAGCTCGACGCGCACACAGCCCCGTTTTTCGAACGCACCAAGAAGACGTAACGCTTGTTCGCGATCCGCACGCGAGCCTAACTGTGGAAGCGCCTTTGCGCGGCATCCGCGTGTTGGTGACGCGCGCTGCGGAAAGCGGCGGCGAACTCGCGCGCGAACTCGAACGGCGCGGCGCGACCGTCCGCAACGTTCCGTTGATTCGCATCGGGCCGCCGCCCAGCGAGCGTGAACTGCAAGCGGCGGTGGACGCCGCGGATGACTGCGACTGGATCGTCTTCGCAAGCGTCAACGGCGTGCGCAGCTTCTGCGCTCGGCGCTCGACGCCGTTGCCCCCGCGCGTGCGCGTCGCCGCGATCGGCTCCACGACCGCGCAGGCGGCCAGGGAGGAATTGGACATTTCCGATGTCGTGGCGCCGGCGCACTTCGTCGCCGAAGAACTCGCTGACGAAGTGCTGCACCAGGCTGCGCCGGGAAGCAGCGTGCTCGTGATCCAGGCGGCGGATGCGAGGCCGGCGTTGGCCGCCCGCTTGCGCGCAGGGAGAATGCGCGTGACCACGATCGCCGCCTATAGCACGGTTGCGATAGCGCCGGAAGATCTCTCGCTGCGCGTCAAAGATTGCGACGTCGTCACGCTGGCGTCCGCCAGTGCCGTGCGGTCGCTCGTCGCAGGTCTCGGAGGGAAGACGCACGCGCCACTCCATTTGCGCGGCAAGCTGGTTACCTGCATCGGCGGCGTCACCGAACTGGAAGCGCGCGAGCACGGAGTGCACGTCGAACTGGTGCCGCCACACGCAACGGTCGAATCGCTCGTCGATGCGCTGTGCGCCTACTATTCGGCATCGCAATCGGAAGCGTGAGCCCGCCACTCCATTGGATGCTCGGTCTTGCCATCGCAGCCTGCTTCGGCCTTTTGGGCTTTCTCACTCGAGCGCTCGCCCCGTCTGGCGCGTTTGCGACCGTCGTGATTGGATCGCTTGCGTATGGTTTTGGCAACTTGCCTCTGGCAGCAGCGCTGGTCGCATTTTTTATCAGCGGCAGTCTGCTCAGCCGCCTCAGCGAGGTGCGGCTGGGGCGAGTTGCGCGACCGACTCAAGGGAGCTCACGCGATGCGATGCAGGTGCTTGCGAACGGCGGGGTAGCGGTCGCGTGCG
>DATGHT010000281.1:0-8379 GCA_035307865.1 Candidatus Eremiobacteraceae bacterium
CACGTATTCCTTGGCAGGCGCCCAGTTCGGCTATCGCTTTCTCTGGCTGCTCATCCCTGTGACCTTTGCGCTCATCGTCATCCAAGAGATGTGCGTCCGGCTCGGCGTGATCACCGGCAAGGGCCTAGCGGATCTGACGCGCGAGCGTTTCGGCGTACGCATCACGCTCTTCGTGATGATCAGCCTGCTGCTCACCAACTTGTTCACGACCGTGGCGGAATTCGCCGGCGTCGCGGCCAGCGCCGACGTCTTTCACTTCAACCGGGCGATCGCAGTGGTTGCGGCCGCGCTCTTCGTCTCGGTGCTGGTACTGCGCGGCAACTACCGGATCGTCGAAAAAGTGTTTTTGGCCGCCTGCCTGGTGTACTTCACGTACCTCGTCTCCGGTTTGCTCGCCAAGCCGGACTGGTCCGACGTGCTGCACCAGACGCTCGTTCCCAGTTTCTCCTGGAACGCTGCTTATCTGGCGATGTTCATCGGCCTGATCGGGACCACCATCGCGCCTTGGATGCAATTCTACATCCAAGCTTCGGTGGTGGAAAAGGGCATCAAGCCGCGCGAGCTGCGCTATTCGCAGCTCGACGTCATCATCGGCTCGTTTCTCACCGACATCGTCGCGTATTTCATCATTGTCGCCTGCGGGGCGACGTTGTACCTCCATCACATCAACGTGACCGACGCGGGCCAAGCTGCGGCGGCGCTCGAACCGCTTGCGGGCCGGTTCGCGAGCATGCTGTTCGCCATCGGCTTGTTGAATGCGTCGCTGTTCGCCGCTTCTGTTTTGCCGCTGTCCACTTCTTACACCGTGTGCGAAGCGTTCGGCTTTGAATCCGGCATCGACAAGCGCTTTCGGGAGGCGCCGATTTTCTTTACGCTGTACCTGGCGATCATCGTGTTCGGAGCGCTGCCGGTGCTGACGCCCGGCGCCCCCTTGCTGACGATCATCTTCTGGTCTCAAGTGATTTCGGGAATGCTGCTGCCTGTCGTGGTCATCGTCATGCTGCGGCTGATCAACGACCGGCAGCTCATGGGCGCGTACGTCAACGGGCCGGTATTCAACGTCGTCGCGTGGCTGACCGCAGGCGCGCTGATCGTCGCGACCATTTTGTACCTCGTCATCACCGTCTTTCACATCGGATCATGACAGGCGACGAGCTGGCAACGCTGAGTGAGAAAGCCGCACGCGTGCTGGCGGGCGGTGGCGGTCTGCGCGCGCTCGCGCAGCTGCTGGCCGACACGACGCACGGCGCGGTGCTCATCGAAGACGAGCAGTGGCGCCATCTCGCGCTCGCAGAGCCGCGCGGCGGCATCGGTCCGCTGCCGCCATCGTTTTCTCCCTTCTACGGCGAGATCGCAGCGAAGCGCGGCGCCGCGAACGGCATCGTGAAAGCACAGATCTCCGACGCGCTCGCGGCCCTGTGCACGCAGATGCCAGGGCAGAGCGAGAGCGAGGGAGCTCCCGGCTACATCACGCTGTTCTTGCGCGGCAAGCCCGCGCGCGATGTGGGTCCTGCATTGCGCGTCGCCGCCAGCGCCGCCGCGATCGAGTGCCTGCGTCGCGGCTCGAGCCGCGGTCAAGCCCGGCGCGCGTTTTGGGAGCGCTTCTTGGGCGGCGACATCGCGGATGCGGCAGACCTCAAAAAGGAAGCGCTGGCAGCGGGCGTCATCCTACCCGCGTCGCTCTTGCCGGCGGTGTTCGACGTGGAAGGGCATGCCGAGGCCAGCGCGCGTGATGCAGTGGCGCAAGCACTAACATCGAGCGAAGCGATCTGCCCGCTCAGCGGCGGCCCCGGTCATGTCGTCGCACTCTTCCCGGTGCGCCACCAGATCGATGTGACGCGCGCGCGTCAAGCGGCCGCCCACGTGGTGCGCGAACTCAGCGGCCAAGCCGGCGACGCGGTGAGCTGCGGCATCGGCGCCTACCACCCCGATCTGCTCGAGGTCCCCGTGAGCTTGGAGGAAGCGCGCGAAGCGCTCGCCTTGGGGCGGCGTCTGTTCGGCCGAGGCGCGGTCGCGGTGTACCCGGATCTCGGCATCTACGCCTTGCTGCACGCGGGCGCGGATCGCGAGGCCTTCGGACAGTTTGCCGGCCGTTTGTTGGATCCGCTCGCCGCCTACGACCGCAAGCATAAAACCGATTTGCTGAAAACGCTCCAACTGTACTTCGAGGTCGGCGAGAACGTCAAAGAGGCGGCCGAGCGCCTGTCGGTGCATCGCCACACGATCTTCTACCGGCTCAATCAGATCGCACAAATCTTGAAGGCCGACTTGAAGTCTTCGAAGGACCAACTCTCGCTGCGCGCCGCCTTGGCGATACGCTTGATGGATGCGCATGAGGATCGCAATGAGTAAACGCGAGGTGCTGCGCCGCGCCAAGGAGCTCAACGTCCGGCTGGTGCGGTTGCAATTCAACGACATTCACGGCGTGACCAAAAACGTCGCCATCCCCATCGGCGAATTGGAAAGCGCGTTGGAAGGCAAGGTCGCCTTCGACGGCTCGTGCATCGAAGGGTTTGTGCGGCACGAAGAATCCGATATGTATCTCGTGCCCGACCCCAACACGTTCGCGCTGCTTCCCACTGTGCCGGAGACGCCGAGCGAAGCGCGCCTGCTGTGCGACGTTCATAACCCGGATGGCACGCCGTTTGAAGGCTGCACCCGCAGCACGCTGCGGCGGGTGCTGGAAGAGATCAGAAAGGAGGGCTTCAGCGCGCACGCCGGCGCCGAGCTTGAGTTCTTTCTGTTCGAACTTGCGCGGGACGGCCAGGCGACGACGCTCACAAGCGATCGCGGCTCGTATTTCGACCTGAGTCCCATCGACCGCGGCGATTTGGCGCGCTGCGACATGGCGCTCGCGCTTGAAGGCATGGGTATTCGCGTCGAAGCTACGCATCACGAGGTTTCGCACGGGCAACATGAGATCGACCTGAGCGCCGCTGACGCCCTGGGCTTGGCGGATGCAGTTGCCACCGCGCGGGTCGTGGTCAAGACCGTAGCGGCGCGTCACAATCTGCACGCCACGTTCATGCCCAAGCCTTTTGCGAATCAAGACGGCAGCGGCTTGCACATCGCACAGTTCTTGCGACGAGACGAGAGCAACGCGTTCTATGAGCCCAACGCGCCGGTGGGCGGCTTGAGCGAGACCGGCCTTGCGTACATCGGCGGTCTGCTCGCCCACGCGCGCGGCTTTACACTCGTCACCAATCCCACGGTGAATTCGTACAAGCGTCTCGTGCCGGGCTACGACGCGCCTTCCTACGTGCAATGGTCGCAGCGCGCCAAGAGCGCGCTCGTGCGCGTGCCGGCGCATGCGGGCGGCGACGTGCGCGTGGAGCTGCGCTCGCCCGATCCCTCCTGTAATCCCTATCTCGCGCTGGCTTGCATTCTCAAGGCCGGCATCGACGGGGTGCGCCGCAAACTCGTACCGGGCGACCCGATCGAGCTCACCGCCGCGGGATTGAGCGACGACGAACGAGCGCAGCTCGGCATCGAACGGCTGCCGGAGTCGCTGCATGAAGCGGTGTTCGCTCTCGACGAGGATGCAGTGGTGCAGGCCGCGCTCGGGGATCACAGCTTCCACCGCTTGCGCGAGGCCAAGCTCGCCGAATGGCAAGCCTATCGGACGCAGGTGCATCCCTGGGAGCTCGACGCCTACCTGTCGCTCTAGCTCACGCGGGGATATCGCTGACGGCGCGCAGCCCTGCGCTCTCGACCGCGATGCCCGCTAGCTGCGCGAAAACCTCAATCGTGCGGATGGTTTCGTCGCTCGGAATGCGGCGGTCTTTCGGATCGTCGGGCGAGAGCACGCCGATGAGCATGCCCGCGGAATCGAAGATGGGAAAGAGCAGCAAATCGTTTTCGTGCCAATCGCCGGGCTGGATGCGCGGCAAGGTCAGCCGGTCGGGATGACGCGTGACGCCGCCTTCGTGGTGCAGCTCCATCGGCACGTAGTAGAAAGTGTCGCGCACGCGCGTCGCGGGCGTCATGTCGGCGCGGACGTCGTCTTCAGACATGACGACGCCTTCCACGTCGGTCGGATAGCCGACGGCGGCGTGGCGTACGTACTGCCGTGTCGCCGGATCGCGCAGCAGAATGGTACCCGCGGAGAAGCCGAACGTTTCGACCGCAACTTTGAGGATGCGGCGCAGCATGATCTTCAAATCACGCTCGCGGAAGATGGCAGCGGTCAGCTCCAAGATCCGTGCCAGCCGATCGGCTTGCAGGCGCCGCTCCTCAGCCAGCGCTTCGACGTTGGCATAGAGCCTGCGGATCTCGGCGTTTTGCTCGCTCAAGCTGTTGGCCCGGCTCTTCTCGCTCGCGACGATGTGCACGTTTTCGATGGCAGCCGCGGCCAGCCGCGCGAACAGCGCGATGTTGTCAACAGTTTCGGCGGTTGGAATGCGTCCGTCGAGCGGCACGTCGGGCACGAGCATGCCGATGACTTCGCCTGACGAGCTCAAGAGGGTGAAGATCAGACAGTCGGCCTCGTGCCAGGCGGTCGGCTCGGTGCGGCGTTGATTGACCAAGTCCGCGCGATAGCACATCTCCGGATCGGTGTACCACGTCTGGCGCTCGATCGGTGCGTAATAGACCGACGGGCGGATGGCAAAGCGCTTGTCCAGCTTCAGCTCGGCAAGCGCGAATGGAACCTGCCGCTTGCGCAACAACCCTTCCGCCAGCGGCGGATAGCCGCGGAGCGCGCGATACACGTAGGCTTCCCGCTCGCGTTCCGCGACCAGTATCGCGCCTGCGCGAAACCCGAACGATTGCAGGGTCACGTCGAGCATGCGATCCAGCAGCGCGTCGAGTTGCCGCTCTCGCAGCAGGCTGACGGCCAGCTCCGTCACTTTCTTGATGGTAGCGGCCTGCTTGTCGGAATGCATGCGCATTTCGACTTGTACCGCCGCGGCTTTCTCGAGCTTTTCGCGCTGCGACGCCAAGGCTTCGCTGCGCAGGGCGACGCCGCGCACGAGCAGCCGCACCGCCAGCACGCACAGCCAGATCATGCTCAGGTCAAAGAACAAGCGGCTGGCGAGCGGCTCCGGCGACGCCTCGGGCGGGTGATAGAGATAGCAGAGCACGAGCAGTCCGGATGTGAGCGCCGCCACACATGCCGCGCCGGCCAGCCGTTCGCGCACCCCGGCCCACATGATGATCACGAGCATCGAGATCCAGGCGTCCGGCAGCAGCGGCATGTAGAGAAACACGACCGCGCCCAGCACGACGGCATCGAGCGCCAAGAGGATGCGGCCCGACCAGCGGATCTGTGAAACGGTTTGCGCGCGGCGGACGAAATGTGCCGCAATGATGCCTTGCGTGAGCCACGCCAGCACGATAGCGCCTTGCAGCCAGCGCGCATACGGCCAGGGTAACGCCAGGAACAACAGGGCACTGGCGCCGATGGAAAGCAGCCGCGACTTGAGGATGCTGCTTTCGAGCCAGCGCGCCTCGTCAACCGGCGTTCGAAAAATGCCTTCTGTCACCATAGAAGCGGCAACCGTAGCAGGTCGCCTTCTTCTATATCGGCAAAGCGGGTGGCCGAGCTTTGGCCGGCCCGTTCCGTTGCGAGCAGCGGGTCACGCCCGCTGGTTTAGTGGACCGTTCAAGCGCCGTCGAAGCCGACGGCCACCGATCCGTCCGGATGCACGATGGTGGGCACCCGCAGACCGCCCGAAAGCTTGCGCATGGTCTCACGCGCTTGCAAGTCGTGCTGAACGTCGATCTGTTTGAACGGAACGCTGCGGCTGCGGAAGTCATCCATCGCGGCCGCGCAGTACGGGCAGCCCGGCTTTGTGTATATCAGTGTTTCACTCATTGTTCGCACACCAAATCAGAATCGGAGAGAGCAGCGATGCAGATGGTTTCCACCGCGGACGCGCCCAAACCCGTTGCCGCTTACAGCCAGGCCGTCAAGCTCCAAGGTCTTGTATATTGCTCGGGCCAGGTGGGGTTCGATCCGCAGACCGGCGCGCTTGCCGCCGGTCTCGAGCAACAGGCCGAGCAAGTCTTCAAGAATCTCGCCGCGGTGCTGCGCGCGGCCGGCACCCACACCGGCAACATCGTCAAAGTCAATATTTTCTTGGTTGAGCTTGCAACGTTCGCAGCGGTCAATGCGATCTACGAACGCTTTGTCGGAACGCACCGGCCCGCGCGAACGACAGTGGGCGTCGGTGCGCTGCCGGCCGGGGCGCTCATCGAAGTGGACCTGATCGCCGCCGCCGACGACCTCACATTGTAAAGCTAGTGCGGCAGCTTTGGCTCGATGGTGGCGAGCTGAGCGCGCGCTTCTGCGTTATCGGGCGCAAGAGCGAGCACCGCTTTATACTGCTGCGCCGCAAGCGCGTACTTGTGCTGCTCTTGATAGACGACCGCTAGGTTGTAGTGCAAGCCCACAAAATGCGGCGCGACCGCAAGCCCCTTGATGAAGGCTGCCTCGGCGAGATTCATGAGACTGTGGCTGTAGTACAGGCTGCCCAGGTTCTGATACGCCTCGCGCTCGCGCGGATCCAGCGTCAGCGCTTTCTCGTAGAGCTCGACCGCCTTGGTGAAATCGCCTAGGTAATCGTAGACGACGCCTAAGTTGTCATACGAACGGGCATACGTCGGATCCAGGTCGATGGCGGTGTTGAGCTTCACGATGGCGTCGTTATATTGTCCTAGCTTGATCAGCTCGACTCCCCAGTTCATCCAGGCTAAATAGTACTTGGGATCTTGCGCGATGACCACCTTATAGTTGTCGATCGCGCGACCGTACTGGCCAAGGTCGCCGTACACCATGCCCAATGCGTTGCGGGCGTCGTTGTAGCGGGGAAAGCGATCGAGCGCCTCGAGATACTGTGCGCGAGCGAGGTCGAACTTCTTCTCGTAGTAGTAGATGTAACCTAAATTGTAGTGCGAGACGTACTCGTATGGCTCGTGCTCCTCCGCCCGATAATATTCCGCCTCGAGATCTCCCAGCTTGCCTTCGTCCGCGTAACTCTGCACCAGGTTGGCGAATCCCTCCGAAAGCGGCAGGCTGTTGCGGAACTCCGCGATCGCCGAATCGAGATTATCCTGCGCCGCATAGACGCCGCCCAGCCTATTGTGCACGTCTTTGTTACCCGGATCGCGAGCCAGGACGATCTTGTACGCCGTGACCGCTGCAGCATAGTTCTCCAGCCGGTACTCCACGTCGCCGAGCATCTTTTGCGACGCCATGTCATTGGGATCCAGCGCCACCGCTTTCAGCAGAAGTTCACGCGCGGTTTGATTGTGACCGGCCGCAGACTCCACTTGCGCTTGCGCGAACAGATCCTTCGCGCTTTGGGCCGGCTGCGGGCTCGGCGTAGCGGCAGGCGCGGTGATTCCGGTGCACAGGAGTGCGCCCAGTACGAATGCGATTGCGAGGCAGCCGCGGGTGGTTTTCATAAGTAGGTAGAGTATATCGTTCGGCGCAAGTGGTTGCAATTGCTTGCGACCGGAGGGCGGGCCTAGCCGGCCGGGCGAAGCAGCCTTCAGGGTGCAACCCCTGCCTGCTTTTGCGGAGTCATCACATGAAAAATTCGTCGCTTACAGGGCACTTAACGCTACCCTTTGCCGCTATCGCGGTGGCTTGCTGCGCCGCGCTGCTGTCCGGGTGCCCGAACCCCAATGCGATCGGGGTCCAGCAGACCGGCTCTGTCCGAGTTTTGTGCGTTTTAGCCAGCAACAATCAGCCCGTCTCGGGCGCGCTCGTCGTCATCAATGCGACCCAAAACGGTACCACGCACGCGGACGGCGTGGCGGTCATCGACGGCGTGCCGGTCGGCCCGCAGAATGTGACGGCGGACGCGCCGGGGTTGCACGGCGGCCCGGTTGCGGTGCAAGTCGCGGAAAACGCAACCGCGCAAGTGACGATCCCCATGTCGCCGAGCCAATGATTGCCTGAACTCCCCGAGCTCGAACATCTTCGCCAAGCGCTGACGCGCTACACCGCCGGCAAAAAAATCCTGCACGTCGCGCTCAATCCTGCGCGCGCATTCGTCATTCGCTATCCGCCCAACGATTTCGCGCGCGATTTGCAGGGCCGCACGCTCGACCGGATCGAGCGCAGGGGGAAGTTCTTGCTCTTTCTGTTTCGCGATGACGGGCCTGCTCTCGTCATCAATCCGATGCTGAGCGGCCGGTTTGCCTACGCCAGCCGAGGCGCCCCTGCCCTGGCATCGACGTGTTTCACCCTCCAGCTTTCCGGCGGCGAAGACATCCGCTTCCTCGACAACACGATGATGGCGCGCGTCTATTTGAGCGCGGATCCCGCGAGCGATATTGCGGCGCTGGCGGAACTCGGCCCCGATGCGCTCGCTGCGGAGCTGGATTACGCTGCGTTTGCGGCTCGTCTGCGCAAGCACCGCGGCGAAATAA
>DATGHT010000282.1:0-3595 GCA_035307865.1 Candidatus Eremiobacteraceae bacterium
GCAGGTTGAAATGCCGGCGGAATTCGCGCCTCGATTTGACCCACCGCCGCAAGCAGACCCCGATTTGGAAGCGCCAAAACCATCCGAGCCCCAAGCCACCGAAGCGTTGACCTCTCGCTCGCCGTTTTCCGCTGCCCTGCACGCCGCATTGCAGACCGCGGCGATCGCCGTGGCTGCACGTGGTGAAGCGATACGCCTTGCGTGCATCGCGACCGGACGAATCCTGCGGCATGCGCTTGTGGTCGATCCGAAGATCATCGCGCGTTTTGTCGACGATGCGCTGGCGGCTGCATGCGACGAGGCGGCCACGGCTCGCGTCAATCCGGCGCATCTCCCAGCCCTTGCCGATCAGGGGATGCGATGCATCGCAGACGAGCGCCTCGGCTTCGGTGAGGTCGTTGTCGACTTGCCCGCCGGGAGCATTGGAGCAACCGTTGAGGAACGCGCCGAGCTGATCGTCCGCGCTGCGGCCGATGGTTGAACTTCCACTGCACTACGGACAATGCGATGGCTTTGTGCGCAAGGGCCGTGTGACCGCGGTGAGCGCCTCGAGCATCACGGTGCGCATGACAAACCTGTCTCCGGCCAGTCTCGTGAGTCTCGATCGCAACGACGGAACCATCGCCCATGCACAGGTACGTTGGGCGGATCAGAATTCGGCTCAATGCACGCCCGTGGACGGCAGCCGAGGTGTGCTGGTGGGAGCGCCCGCAATCGCTGCGCAGACGGAACTGGGTGCTTACGTGGGACCTGCGCTCCTAGGGGCCGCGGTCGATGCCTGGGGACGCGGCGATCACGCGCAGCGTGGTGGGCTGGTTGCACGCCACCGCGAGCTGAGCCTGAACGAGCGCCGTCCTATCACAAATTCCATCGCGACGGGCATCGCCGCGATCGACGGATTTTGCTCGGTCGGAGCGGGCCAACGCATCGCATTGTTCGCGGGGGCTGGAGTCGGTAAATCCACGCTGCTGCGCGAGGTGATGCGGCATGCGTCGTGCGACGCGCACGTGCTGGCCATGGTCGGCGAGCGGGCGCGTGAAGCAAGCGAGACGATCGCTGCCTTGCAGAACGGGGAGCGCTGGACTTCAACGACCGTCGTGTGCGCGACGGCCGGTGCACCGCCCATGGAACGGCTCGCGGCGGTTCGCACGGCGCAAGCGCAAGCCGAGTGGCTGTGCTCGCAGGGTTGCCACGTCTTGCTTACGGTGGACTCGTTGACCCGGGTAGCGGCTGCGTGGCGCGAGATCGCTCTGGCTGCCGGCGAAGTGCCTGCGCACCGAGGCCATCCCGCGTCGATGGTGAGCATGCTCGCCTCCGTCGTCGAAAACGCGGGTGCGCGAGATTGCGGCAGCATCACCGGAATCTATTCCGTTCTGATCGACGGCGACGATCCGTACGAACCCGTCACTGACGCGCTGCGTGGTTTGCTGGACGGCCACATCATGCTATCGCGCCGGCTGGCGGACGCCGGCCGCTTTCCGGCGATCGACGTGTTGCGCAGCTCGAGCCGGCTGATGCACGTTCTTTCTTCCCCGCAGCATGCTCAAGACGCGAACCTGTTGCGCCGAGCGCTGGCGACGCTCGAAGATAACGGCGACTTGCTTGCGCTGGGAGCCTACCGCCGCGGCGGCGATCCTTGGCTGGACGCAGTCCTCGACGTGCGCGAGGATCTCGAAACGCTGCTCTACCACGGCTCCGCCATGCAACCGGCCGCGGCTGAAGAAATGGCACGAATCGCACGAAAACTCCGCAGCGCACATGGACGCGGCGCAACGGGCGCGTGATATTTCGAACCCACTTTCCGCTCGAGGATAGGCCGATGCAAATCGATCCCATGGTCGTCAGTAGTTTCTTCGCTGAGCCTCGCCTGGCCGAACCATCCGCCGGGGGCATTTTCGAAGGCGGCTCGCAAACTTTGCCTCTGCAACCGCAAACCTCAGATACCATGACTGCGCTGCAATCACAGTTCGACTCGTTGATGAAAGAACTGAACAAGGAGTTGGGCGCGCTGGAAAAGCGCTTCAGCGCGGCCATCAGGCAGCTTGCCAAAAACTGCCAGCCTGCAGGCGGCATGTCAGGCGCGGTCCCCTCGAAGCCGCAAGCGCCCAACCGCCAGCGGTACGAAGCGGTCGTCAACCAAGCCGCGCAGCGCAATGAAATCGATCCTGCGCTCATCAATTCGGTGATCCATCAAGAGTCCGGTTTCGACCCTCGCGCGCGTTCGAGCGCAGGAGCGATGGGACTCATGCAGCTCATGCCCGAGACGGCGAAAGCACTGGGCGTCCGCGATCCATTCGACCCTGCCCAAAACGTCGAGGGTGGCACCCGGCTCCTACGGCAGCTGCTGGACCGCTACAGCGGCAAGCTCGATCTGGCGCTTGCGGCATACAATGCCGGTTCGAACGCGGTCGACAAATACGGCGGCGTGCCGCCGTACGCGGAAACGCAGAACTACGTCCGCAGCATTCTCACGTCGTACCGCGCGAGCGCGCTCGCGTCCTAACTACTGTCCGGCTCTGCTTCGGGCGAGCGCATTGGGCAGCAGAAAGATCTGATTCTGCGGGCGCGACAAAGCGTAGCGCCTCCATAAAGAAAACGTGGAGAGCGCATAACGCTCGCCCGTTTTGTCTCCTCAGCCTTGGCGTTTCGCGGCCGGCTCGCCTCTTTCGCGCTTGACACTCACGCACGCGCACCGTAGTATTATCGAGAATGGTTCTCGATAATAGGATGCGTGCGTTCTTGTGCGCCGCCGCCGCAGGCGGTATCATGTTGGGCGGCTGCGCCCGGACCGGCCATCCCCTCAAAGCTTCGCCGCCCTCAGGTTCCGCCGGAACGATGAGCTCGTACGAAGTGATCGCCACCACATCGACGCTTGCGTCGCTCGTGAAAGCAGTGGCTGACGATCGGGTCCACCTCGATACGCTCGTGCCGTTGGGTGCGTCACCCGAAACCTATGAACCGACGCCGCGGGATCTCGTGTCGCTCGAGCACGCGGGTCTCTTGATCGAAAACGGGGCGGGCCTCGAAGCGTGGTTGACCAAAACCATCGAGAGCGCGCGCAATCCTGCGCTGCAAGTCCTTGTGTTGAGCAGCGAGATTCCGGGCATGCAGGACGGCCACTATGCCAACCCGCATTTTTGGCTCGACCCCGTCTACGCGCAAATCTACGTCAAGGAGATCGCGGCTGGGCTTAGCCGGCTCGACCCGGCTGGTGCGCCGCTGTATCAGCGCAATGCATCCGCGGAAAGCAAGCGTTTGCAGCAGCTCGACCTTTGGATACGCGGACAAATCGCATCGATCCCGCCGCAGGACCGCGTGACGATCACCTTTCACGATGCCTGGTATTACTTCGATCGCCGCTATGGCATTCGCGATCTCGGGTCCGTCGTCACATCTCCCGGCAAAGAACCCTCGGCGGCGGAGTTCGCCACACTGATCGCCAAGGCCAAAGCCAATCACGTGCGTGCGGCTTTCGCCGAACCGGAGTTTTCGCCTAAGCTCATCAACGAACTCGCCAGCAGCGCCAACATCCGCACGGTCACCAACTTATATGACGACTCGCTGGGACGGACGCCGCAACTCTCGACGTATGAGG
>DATGHT010000283.1:0-6233 GCA_035307865.1 Candidatus Eremiobacteraceae bacterium
ATCTCCGCCCTGCGCGACCAGCACTTCGCAAACCTCCTTGGCTGCCTTCCCCGAAATCTGCCCGCCTTTGAGCAGCGCGATCAAGCCTGCGAGTTGATCCGGCTGCAGCGCCGAGGTGGCTAAGGTCTTTGCATTCTTTTCCAAGTACCGGCGGATATCGCCCAGCATCCAATTCGCAACCTGTTTCGGCTCGTTGCTCGCGCGTGCGGACGCTTCGAAGAAGTCTGCGGTGGCGGGATCTTCTGCGAGCAGGTTGGCCTCGTACTCGCTCAGCTCGTATTCGCGCACCAGGCGGTCGCGCTTGGCGAGCGGCAGTTCGGGCAACTCGGCCCGCCATTGTTCGATGAGCGCTGCCTCCAGGGTCAGCGGTACGAGGTCTGGATCCGGGAAGTAGCGATAGTCGTGTGCCTGCTCTTTGGACCGGGTCGAATACGTGATACCCCGTGCATCGTCCCAGTTGCGCGTTTCCTGAACGACCCGCTCTCCCTTGGACACGAGCTCGGTTTGCCGGTCGATCTCGTAGCGCAGCGCGCGCACGACCGAGCGGAATGAGTTCATGTTCTTGACTTCAGCTTTGGTGCCGAGGGTCATCGAGCCGGCCGGACGCACCGAGACGTTGGCGTCGCAGCGGAGCGAGCCCTCATGCATTTTTACGTCGGAGACGCCGATGTACGACAGCACCGCCTTGAGCGCCACCAAGTACGCTTCGGCCTCTTCCGGTGACGCAATCTCGGGCTCGCTGACAATCTCCATCAACGGCACGCCGGCGCGATTGTAGTCGATGAGGGTGTAGTCGGCGGATGCCATGTGGCCGCCCGCGTGCACGTTTTTGCCGGTATCCTCTTCCAAGTGAATGCGATTCAAGCGCACCGTTTTGCCCGACGCCAGCCGCACGGTGCCGCCGGTTGTGAGCGGCATGTCGTACTGCGAGATCTGATAATTCTTGGGCATGTCGGGATAAAAGTAATTCTTGCGATCGAACTTTGAGAACTTCGCGACGGAGCATTCCAGCGCCAGGCCCGTTTTGCACAGGAACTCGACGGCGCGCCTGTTGACGACCGGCAGCGTGCCGGGCATGCCGAGGCAGACCGGACAGACTAGCGTGTTGGGAGGGGCGCCAAACGTGTTGCGACACCCGCAAAACATCTTGCTGCGCGTCGCAAGCTCGACGTGCACTTCGAGGCCAATCACCGCCTCGTACGCCTGCTCGCTCATCACCGCTCCGGTCACGGCATCACCGCCGCCGCGACTTTCGGCGCGAGCTTCTCGGCGTGATGCGTCGCCTGCTCGTAGGCGTGCGCGAAGCCGAGCATCCGCGCTTCCTCGAAGGCGGGAGCCGCGAACTGCAAGCCGACCGGCAGATCGTTGACATAACCCGCCGGAACCGAAAGCGCTGGAATGCCCGCCAGGCTCATCGGTATCGTGAAGTAATCCATGAGGTACATCGCGACCGGATCTTGGGTCTTGGCGCCGAGCTCAAAGGGCGGGCACGACACAGCCGGGCACGCGATGACGTCGCACTGCGCAAACGCATCGTCGAAGTCGCGCTTGATGAGGGTGCGGACCTTTTGCGCCCGGACGTAGTAAGCGTCGTAGTAGCCGGCCGACAGCGCATAGGTGCCAAGGATGACGCGCCGCTTGACCTCGTCGCCGAAGCCCGCCTCGCGCGTGCGCTCGAACATCGTGAAGACGTCGCCGCTGCCGTCGACCCTACGGCCGTAGCGCGCGCCGTCGTAACGCGCGAGATTCGACGAGCACTCTGCCGGAGCGATGAGGTAGTAGGTCGCTAAACCATATTGCGCATGCGGCAGGCGCACGTCGACCAATTCCGCCCCCAGGCGCTGCAGATCGGCGTAAGCCCGCTTGTAGAGCGCAGACATCGCGGGATCGCTGTCGGCGATGCTTTTTTCGAATTCGGTGACGATGCCCACGCGCACGCCCTTGAGGTCGGTGCGCAGCGCGGCCGCGTAGACGGGAACCGGCAGGTCAACACTGGTCGAATCCAAGGGATCGTGGCCTGCGATCACCTGCAGGGTCGTCGCGGCATCCCGCACGTCACGCGTCATCGGGCCGGCCTGATCGAGCGATGACGCGAAGGCGATCATGCCGTAGCGCGAAACGCGGCCGTAGGTCGGCTTCACGCCGACGATGTTGCAAAACGACGCGGGCTCGCGAATGGAGCCGCCGGTGTCGGTCCCCAACGCCACCGGAACCGTACCCGCACCCACCGTGCTCGCGCTGCCGCCTGACGATCCACCGGGCACCCGCGTGACGTCGAACGGATTGCGGGTGGGGAAAAATGCAGAGTTCTCGCAGGACGAGCCCATGGCAAACTCGTCCATGTTCGTCTTGCCGATGATCACTGCGCCCGCCGCTTCTAGTTTTTCTACCACCGTCGCCGAGTAGGGCGGGCGAAAATTTTCGAGGATCTTCGAGCCGCAGGTGGTCAGCTCGTCCTGCAGGCAAAAAATGTCCTTCACTGCGATCGGCATGCCGGCGAGCGCGCCCATGCTCTCCAGCGGTTCCCCAGCGGCGATACGCTGATCGATCTGCTTGGCACGTTCGCGCGCACGATCGGGCAGCAACGTGATATAAGCCCGCAGCGACGGTTCGAGCGCCTGCGCCGAGTCAAGCGCTGCATCCACTGCTTCAAGAGCGCTCAGTTCTTTATTTTTGATCGCTTCGGTGAGTTCGTGCGCGGTTTTCAAGCTGTCATTCCAGGATGCGCGGCGTCTTGAAGTAATCGCCCTCGCGGTCGGGCGCATTGGCCAGCGCGGCTTCATGGTCCAGGCTCGGTCGCACGATGTCATCGCGAAACGCGTTGTGCAAGGGGATGACTTGCGCGGTTGCTTCGATCTTTTCGACGTCGAGCTGCTGCAGCTCGCCGATGAACTGGAAGAGCCGCCCGAATTGCGCCGAAAAACGTTCTTTCTCCGCGGGAGTGAGCGGCAAGCGCGCCAGCATGCTGACGTGATCTATGTCGATTGGGACATCGGCCATCTTAGTAAGTACCTTTCCGGAGTCAGTAGTCGAATTCTGCCAGCGCCTCCACATGCCCCGTATGCGGGAACATGTCGTAGGGTGTGACCGTTGTTAGACGATAGCCGGCATCCACCAGGATCTTCGCGTCACGGGCTAACGTGGCCGGATTGCACGACAGATATTCGACGCGCGGCACCCGCTCGCGTGCTAACGCGAGCAGCACGCCAGGCTCGCAGCCGCGCCGCGGGGGATCGAGAATGACCGCGTTTGCGCCAGCGAGCAGGCTTCTGCCGCGCTCGCCCGCCACCGCTTGTTCGGCCGTTGCGCACTCAAACACCACGTTGGTGACGCCGTTGCGCGCGGCATTGGCCGCCGCCTCGTCAACCGCGCCACGGTACGACTCGACTCCCGTGCCGATAACGCCCTGCTTGCCCAACAGCACCGTGAACGTCCCCACCCCACAGTACAGATCGACGATGCGTTTCGCATTGCCCAGCGTCTCGACAAACCTTTGGGCGATGCGCTGCAGCATCGCCGTATTGATCTGGAAAAACGACGCGATGCTGAATGAAAAATCGAGGCCGCCGACCAGCTCGCATAGCTCGTCCGCGCCCCACAACGTCGCGAAGCGCTGGCCGAAGATCGCGTTCTCGTTTGCGGGGTCCCAGCTTGCCACGATTCCCGTGAGCGCCGGCAGGCGCCGGCGTAGCTCGCCGCACGACGCCGGCAGTTGCTCCTGGCGGGTTCGCGTGCTGATGCAGAGCACGAGCGCAGCGTGCTCCGCGCTCGTGCGCAAGACCGCGTGCCGCGCGTCTTGCAAGACCTGCGGCCGCTCGCGCGCGAAGGTGATGAATTGTTTCACCGCCTCATCCAGGCGCGGCAGCAAGACCGGGCACTCCTGGATTGGGACGACGCGATGCGTACGGGCCGCGTAAAATCCGATGGCGGGCTTGCCCGTACGCTTCTCGGTGACGAGCGAAACCTTGTTGCGATAGCGAGTGCCCGCTAGCAGCGGACTCGGTTCCGTCGACTGCACCTGCACGTCGCCAAGGCCGCCGATGCGCTGCAGTGCGTCCGCGAGCATGCGCTGTTTCCATTCCAATTGCGCCGGATAGCGCAAGTGCAGGACCTGGCAGCCGCCACACTCGGGGAACACGCGGCAGCCTGGCGCCAGCCGCTCGGGGGAGGCGGTCAGGATTTTGGTCGCGTGACCGCTGACGTAGTTTGCCTTGCGCGCGTCGATGTGCGCGCGAACGTCTTCGCCCGGGAGCGCTCCCGTCACAAACGCCACGAGCTTGTCCATCCGGCCCACGCCTTGGCCGTTGGCGAGCAGGTCATCGATGTGGATCGTTGCGGCGGCGGAAGGCTGGGTCGCGGACTTAGGCGCGCCGCTGTTCGTCAAGCGTCTTGAGCAGTTGATCGGCTTCGTCGATCAGCGCCCGAATGCGGTCGCGGGTGGGGTCTTCTGCTTCCACGATCAGGAGGGAGCGCACCACCCGGTACGTCGCGTAAGCCGATCCGAGAAATGCGAGGGTCCAGAAGAGCGGATAAAGACGGCGCATAGTTCTTTGTTTAGGCATCGGACGTCGGGGGTTCCTCCACGGGCACGCTGCGCGGGCATGGATAGCGGTCGAGCACGCAGACGGCGTGCGGCGAAGCCGCCAGCACGATGCGCCTGCCGTCGATGTCGGCGGCGTACATCACCACGCCTGCAGCCAGCGGTTGCACGGCAGCGATACGGATCGGGTGGCTGACACGAGATCGAAACAACGCGCGCAGCCGCGACCAGAGCGCGTACATCAGGAGGGCTGCGCGCCGCGCAGCATCCGGCGCTCCAAGCCAAGCCGGCAGCGCAGCCAATGTCTGCGTTCGTCGGCGACGTGCCGCGCGGTTTTTTCCAGCTGTGCTTGCCGCCCCGCTAAGCGCGATGCGGCGGAAGCCGCGCGTGTGGTGAACGCCCACGTGACGTAACAGCAAAACGCGGGCAACGCGGCGCGGCCAAAGGCCGTTGCGCGGGCTTGGGCTGCCGCTGCGATCGTCGCAGCGCGTTCCTGCCGGCATTGGCGCATGTCGGCGAACAGCAGGTAAAGCCGCGCCGAACAAGTGCGCTCCAGCTTGGCGAAGGCGTTCTGCAAGCGCAACCGGCGCGCACTGCGGCCGCCTTCAGGATGCAAGCAAGGCCGAGCGGTTAGCGCGTGTGCACCAGCGGCATGAGCGGCGCGTTGGGGCGAACGATGATCTGCGAACGCTCCGGCCCAACCGAGACATAGGCCGCCGGCACGCCTACGAACTCCTCGACGAACTCGATGTAATCGCGCGCGTTGCGCGGCAGATCTTCCCAGTTGCGCGCAGTCACCGTGGGTTTCAGCCAACCCGGCCGGGTCTTCCACACGGGCGTCGCGCCGCGACTGATCACAAAGGGCAGGGAATCGCCGCTGGCGCTTTCTTCGTACGCGGTGCAGACCGACAATTCGTAGAGCGTATCCAGCACGTCGAGTTTCGTTATCGCGAGGTGGGTGATGCCGTTCACGGCCACCGCGTAGCGCAGTGCGACGAGATCCAGCCAGCCGCAGCGCCGCGGGCGCCCGGTGACGGTGCCGAATTCGGAACCGCGTTTGCGCAGCTGCTCGCCGATTTCGTTTTGCTGCTCGGTTGGAAACGGTCCGCCGCCCACGCGCGTCGCGTATGCTTTGACGACGCCGACGACGTGGTCGACCTCTTTGGGCCCAAAACCCAGCCCGGCGCAGGCGCCGCCGGCGACGGTCTCGGAGGACGTCACAAACGGGTAGGTCCCCAGATTCACGTCCAGCATGGAACCTTGCGCGCCTTCAGCGAGAACGCGTTTGTCTGCCTTGAGGTCGTCGTGCAGCAGCGCGACCGTATCGCAAATATGCGGCAGCATGCGCTGGGCGTGACGTTCGAGGTCGGCCATGGCGGAATCAAGGTCGAAGACGACTCCCTGTCCACGCAGGCTCTGCGCACGGGCGAACAGCGTCTGGCGGCAACGGCGCAGATCGCGCAAGTCGCCCGCGCGGATCCCTATGCGTGCGACCCGGTCGACGTACGCTGGTCCGATGCCGTTGCCCGTCGTCCCGAGCGCATCGCGGCCGCGCTCGCGCTCAGCCGATTTGTCCAGTTCGATGTGGTAGGGCATGATCAAGTGTGCCAGATCTGAAATCCAAAGCCGCGAGATGTCGACCCCGTTGTACTCGAGCGTGTCGAGCTCGGCCGTCAAAGCCGCCGGCGAGATG
>DATGHT010000284.1:0-2597 GCA_035307865.1 Candidatus Eremiobacteraceae bacterium
ACGGCCTCGGGCCGCCGAACAATGCCCCGGTTCTTCCCTACAGCGGCTCGGAATCACGCGGAATCGCCATCGAGATCGGGCCTCCGTTGTTCCTCTTCAAAGTGCAGCTGGCCGGCGTGACCGAAGCGCAGGCTGAAAAGATCTTGAGCGCGGTGGGCGGTCCGGAAAGCGGTTTTGCAGAGGTCGGCACGTATCTCGTGGCAGCGCAGCGCAACGACCGCAATTTTTGCGTGCTTGAGCTCAGCGACCTCAAACGCACCCCGCCGGCGCGCGTGCTGCGAGTGCTCGGCATCGAGGCGCGCCGCTACGGAGGAGAACTCGGTGCGGGGACCGTGTTGTCGCACTTGCCGCTGCAGAGCTTGCTGGACACGCTGGCGGCTCACACCGGGCTGCGGGCGACAAGCGCGCAGGTCATCGAGACGCATTTGGGAGCTTCGGGACCAGGTCAATCGTGAAATTTCCTCACATCGCGCTCGCTTGGACCGACATCGCGGACATCATCCTCACCGCATATTTCGTCTACGCCGTGCTGTTGCTCATCCGTGGCACGCGCGCGATGCAGATCTTGCAGGGCTTGGCGCTGCTGCTCGTGCTCCGAGCGGGTGCGCAGTATTTCCATCTCTGGACCGTGTTCTCGCTGCTCAACGCCCTGCTGATCGTTTCCGGCGTCGCGATACCTGTCGTTTTCCAACCGGAATTGCGGCGGGCGCTCGCGCAGCTCGGGCGCGCGGGTTTTCAAGGCGCGCCGTCATTGAGCACCGAGCGGGAGTCGGTCGACCGCCTGTGCGCGGTCTTAGGTACCGCTGTGGCCGTGCTCTCACGCAGCGCGATCGGCGCCATCATCGTGATCGAACGCAACGCCGCGCTGGACGACTACATCGAAAGCGGCAGCAAGGTCGACGCGCTGGTCACGGCCGAGATGCTGCTGTCGCTGTTCGCGCCGCGCTCCCCGCTGCACGATGGCGCGGTGATCATCAAAGGAGATCGCATCGCGGCGGCGAGCTGCTTCTTGCCGCTCTCGGAACGCGTGCTCTTCGACCGGCGCATGGGAACCCGTCACCGTGCCGGACTGGGCATCACCGAACAAACGGATGCGCTCGCGCTTATCGTGTCGGAGGAAACCGGCGCGATCGCGATAGCTCGCGACGGCGTGTTGGAAGAACAGTCCGCCAATCCGCAGACGGTCGCTGCGGCGTTGAATAGCGCGCTCGTGTCGTCGCGGCGCGCGGCCGAGCGGCAGACGATCTTTGACTATGCCCGTACAATCATGAGCAGGATGCACGTATCCCCAAATGGATTGGATAAGACGAAACTTCGCCCTTAAGGCGACGGCCGTCCTCGCAGCGGTCATCTTGTGGTTCACGTTCAACTATTTGAGCGCGGCGCCGGCTTATAACAAGACGCTGGAAGTGCCCCTGGCCATGCGCGGCGTCGGCGCGGGTCTCATCGGCTCAACCGGCGTCCACGAAGTGACGGTCGAACTCACCGGTACGCGCCCGCAACTCGAGGGCCTGACGCCCGAGGGATTCAACGCATTCGTGGACGTCAGCGGCAAAACCGAGGGGACGCTGCCGCTCAACGTGAGCGTCGTCGGGCCGGGCAGCGACAAGATCCATGCGATCACCCCGTCGCAAGCAATCGTCATTTTGGAGCGCTATGCCTACCGGCGTGTGCCCGTGATCACGAACACAGCCGGACTTGCCGTGAGCCTGACCGACATCGATCCCAAGACTGCGATTGTGACCGGCGGGCAAACCAAAGTGTCGCAGGTGTACGCGGTGCAGGTCAGCGCCGATTCGGCCAGCGCGGCAAAGCGTGGCGTGGTGCAGCTCAAAGGATCCGCGGTCGATGCGCACTTCAATCCCATCGGCGGCGTAACGGTCGCCCCTGCCAACGTTCGCGTCACGATCGTTCCGACCAAGACACACTCGTGAGAATGCGCAAGGTGACCGTCTGACATTCCCGGTATGCTGCTTGCGATGAACGAGCTATTCGGCACGGACGGAGTCCGAGGCGTTGCGAATGAGTTTTTGACGCCCGAGCTTGCCTTTGCGCTGGGCCGCGCCGGCGGCTACGTGCTCGCTTCGCACGGTCAACGGCGTCCGGTGCTGGTCGGTCGCGATACGCGCTGCTCGGGCTTGATGCTCGAGCACGCGCTCAGCGCGGGCATCTGTTCCATCGGCTTGGACGTCTGGTCGCTCGGCATCGTGCCGACGCCGGGCGTTGCCTGGCTCACGCGCCAGCTCGACGCAGCGGCGGGCGTGATGATCTCGGCCTCGCACAATCCCATCGATGACAACGGCATCAAGTTCTTCGCAAGCGACGGCTGCAAGCTGTCCGATGCCTTGGAAGACGAGATCGCGGCGAAGGTGGGCGTGGTCGAAACGCTGCCGCGTGCCAAGGGCTGGAAGGTCGGCATCGTCGTCGACCGCCGCCGCACGGTCAAGCAATATGCGGCGCACTGCAAGTCGCTGGGCAAGCCGCTGAACGGCAAGACGGTTGTCATCGACGCAGCGTACGGCGCGGCCTACGAGCTCGCACCGAAGATCTTTGCCGAACTCGGCGCCCACGTCGTTCGGCTGCATTGCACCCCCAAC
>DATGHT010000285.1:0-3710 GCA_035307865.1 Candidatus Eremiobacteraceae bacterium
ATCACGCGGTTGATGCGAATGAGCGGAGTCCAACCGATGACGTCGAGCGCGCTGTCGTAATAGTGCAGGCCGTCTTGACGGAGCGGACCGCGCTTGGGAGCTTCCACGTCAGCTTTCATGCTCGTCACTCTCCTTGTTATGCCGACGGACGGCCTGCTAGGAAATCTTCCGTGCGGACATCGGCGGGGCGGCTGAAAATGAGCGGAGTTTCGCCAGTCTCGACGACTTCACCGTTGGCCAGGTAACAAGTGGCGTCGGAAAGGCGGGCGGCTTGCTCGAGATTGTTCGTCGCGAGCAGCACGGTGTGGTCGCGGCGCAACGGCATGATCACTTCCTCGAGAGCGGCACCCGCCACCGGATCCAGACTCGCCGTCGGATCGTCGAAGAGCAGGACCTCAGGATCCAGCGCAAGTGCCCGCGCCAAGCAGAGCCGCTGCAGCAACGCGCTTGTGAGGTTTCCCGCCGGCGCGTCGAGCGCGTTCGCAACCTGCTCCCATAAGAGCGCTCGCCGCAGCGCCCGCTCGCACTTCTCCGCCAGTGCGGCTTCGTCACGCACGCCTTTTGCGCGCAACCCGAAGACGACGTTGTCGAACACCGTCGTCGGCAAGACGGTCGGTTTCGGGAAGATCATTGCGACACGCCGGCGCAACGCAGCAGTGTCGGTACGCTGGCCGAGGATTTCCGAGCCGTCCAGCTTGACGCTGCCTTCGACCCGGGTCGAGGCCGTGAGATCGTGTAGGCGATTGAGGGCGCGCAGCAGTGTCGTCTTCCCGCTGCCGGACGCACCGATGATCGCAAGCGTCTTGCCGGCGGTGACGGCGATGTCGATCCCGCGCAATGCGTGGTGTGAGCCGTACCAGACGTGCAACTGCAGCGCTTCCAGCTTGGTCTCGACGGCGGGTCCGCGATCGATGTTCATCGTGCTGCAGCCGGCTTCTCGCTCATGGGTGGGATCCTCGTTCGATTGGACGCCTGGCAAGCCCGTCCGAGATAAGCGCGAACGCCAAAACGAAAAGCAGCAAAACGATGCATTGCGCCGCTTCGATGTGCGCGAGACTACGATTGGGGGCGAAGTGCCAAATTTGGACGGACAGCGGGTCTCGCTGCCCGGCAACCCCGCCCGCTAAGATGACGACAGCGGCTTGACCTACCATTTCCGCCGCGGCCTGCGACGCGCTCGCCGATAAATCTCGCAGCGCGCGCGGCAGCAAGACGCGAAAAAGCACAAAGACCGGCTCAGCGCCGGCTGCCGCGGCCGCTTCCTGCAGCTCGGCCGGCATCGTCCGCAAGATGCGCAACATGCGCGCGCACACCGGCGGAGTGTTCAAGACGATGAGGCCGATCGCGGCCGTAACCAGCGACAGGTGGACACGCGACATTGCGAACGCGAAAAACAGTACTGCGCCCACCACCACCGGCGGCAGTCCGGTTGCCCAAGGCAGCCAACCCGGCAGCACTTTGGTTATCGTGCCGCCGATGCGAGCATCCCACTGACTCGCGGCGGCGCAGAAAGCGACGAGCGACACCACCGGCAGGGCGAACGCAAGCAGCATGAGGCTTGCGAGCACCGATCGACCGACGCCTTGAGGGCTGGGCGCGATGATGACAAACCACATGTCGCGCCAACCCCAGGCGATCAGGCTGGCCGCGATCAGGAGTGCGATGACGACGGTGAGCCACGCGCTGGATGGGATGAGACCGCGGCTGACGATCGCGAACGCTGCCGGGCTCGAACGCGAGCCCGCAACGATGTTCACACCCACTCGAGCTCTCCGATCCGTCTCGCTGCGATAGCTCGCACGGCGAGGGTCAGCACCAGCAGCAGCAACGCGGCCATCGGTAAAGAGACGTCGACTGGGCGACCGGCCGTGGCCCCAGCGAGCAACGTCGCGCCCAGCGAAAAATGAGCGGGTGCGAAGCCGGCACGAGCCCCCGTCAAGAAGAGAATGCTCGCGGCCGTCGCCTCGGGTAACGCGCGCGAGAAGACCGCCGCGTAGATACCGGCGAACCGTCGCAGCGATCCCGGTAAAATAACCTGGGTCGTCGCCTGCGACGACGAGGCGCCCAACGCTGCCGCAGCTTCCAGCAGTTCAGCGGGCACGGCGCGGACAGCCCGGACCGTCAAAATGTAGCCATCCGGCAACACGGCGATGGCGACCGCCGCAGCGACCGCTCCTAGCACCCAGGCGGTCGAGTCAAGCGCCCCCGCCGGCAGCAGCACCGCAACCCCGAACCATCCGATCGCAACCGCGGGAACCGCAGCTAAGAATTTCGCGTGCAAGCGGATGATGCGGGCCAGCCGGCCGCGCGCCAGTTCGTGCGAGAAAATAGCGCAGCCCATTCCGACGGTCGCGCCGACTGCAGTGGCTAGCAACGCGACGAACACGGTGATGGCGAGCTGCGAGAGGAGCATGCGCGCCACGTCGCCGGCGCTAGCGCGCTGCGCGACGATCAGCGCGGCGACAAGAACGAGCACGGCCGCAACCGGCACTGCAGCGATCGCCCACGCGAAGAACCGCGTGGCGAACACAAAGAGCCGTTCCCACACTTGGGACATATCGACCCTTTTGCGTTGGTGTGAAGCCGCCCCTCTGACGCCGCCCTTTCGGGCGCTTGCGGATTACTTCACGTGCACGGTGTAGCTGAATTCAATAGTGCGCGGTAGTAAGCCGAACCGTTCGGTGGCGGCGGCGCCGATCAGCGGTTGGTAATCAGTCGGACTCGCATACCGGTTCAGCGCCCGGGGAACACCCTGACCGATAAGGCCGCGAATTTCAACGTCTTGCTCGAACACGTTATAGACGTTGACGTTGAACGACCCGGGGCCAGCCGGCGCCGACAAGAGGAGATTTGCCCAACTAAAAGCCGGGCTGTTCTTGGCGTTGTTGGCGGCGGTCCAATAGTCGACGATGCGCGCTTCGTAGTTTTTTTTCGTCTGATAGTCCAGAGCGACCGAATAGGTATGGAGCGGTACTCCAGGGAGCTGGGAGCCTGGGATCAGCCCGAGGTTGTTCTGCAGCACCGACACATCGGCGCTGCTCAGCGTGCTGGATGTTATCGCGTACGTGTAGTCGGCGAAAAGATCTCGACTGATCCGCTGGCGCCCGTTCACGTCGATGCCCTTCGCGTTGGTCCGCCCCAGGTTCAGATCGCCGCTCACCCCCAACTGCGCGAGGATCTGGGGGCCGCTATAACCGCACTGCGTCGCCAGCAAGGTGGAATACTGCGCCAGCACGCCGGGTGGGATTCCGCCCGTACCGATTTGGCTAAACGGCACCGTACTGTTGTAGATCTTGTCGAAGACGTTTGCATTATAGGCCGTCACCTGGATCTGCGAATCTTCGTAGAAGCGGTGACCCCAGCTCAGCTCGGTGTCGACGCCGCGCTCAGGCTTGAGGTTAGTGACCGGCGAGGTCCCGACGCTGATCAGCTGGCCGCAGATGTTCGTGCCTGCGAGTGCGCCGATCGAATTCACGCTAAAGGGTGCCAGATCGGTAGCCGTCGGTTGGGTTGACGTCGCGCCGACCGCCGCGCGCACGACGTCGTTGCGGCGGGAATAGACGACGGACAGACGGGGGTCGACATAATTGGTATTGGTGAGTGAGGAATCTTTCAACCAAACGTTGAGATAGGCGGTCAGCGGCGATCCTTGCGGGTGGAATGCGTCACGAACGAAGAACGCATCCTCCATCGAATAGGGTTGGCCATTG
>DATGHT010000286.1:0-5318 GCA_035307865.1 Candidatus Eremiobacteraceae bacterium
CCGGCCTTTCAGCGGCACTGTTTCGAATTGCCCAGCCGCTTGCGCGTGACCGAAACGATTTTCGTGCCGCGCACCGGCTTGGAAGATCCCTGCGTCGCCTACTTCACGGTCGACGTTCATAACGCCGGTGATGAAGAGCGCGAACTCGTCATCAACGGGTACGCAAAGCTCGGTGGCACGACGCCGCACGACGTGGTAGCTGAGTACGATCCGAAGCTGCGCGGTCTGATCGCTTGGAACGAATCGCACCCGGACTGGGTGCGCATCCTGACCTGTTCGATGAAGCCGACCGGCTATCAAACGATGCAGCACGCGGCGGAGTCGTACGATCCACAAAACGTGCCGCCGCTCGACAACACGACGACCGAACGGGGCAATATCATCGGCGCCTTAGCCACGGTCGTGAGCGTCAAGCCGGGAGCATCGCAGAGCCTGGCCTTCATCGAAGTGTTCTCCGAACGCGGCGAGGCGGCCGCGCGCGAGATCTACGCACAAGCGCAAGACGCCGCGTCGATTCTCGCTCGCACGAACGAGCACTATCGAACGGTGCTCGGGATCTCGCAAGTCTTGACGCCGGAGAAATTGATCAATGACGGCGCCTACTGGGCGAAGGTGAACATGATGCGCGTGATCGCGCACTATCCGCAGGGCTATGCGTTCACGAACAGCCCCGGCTCCTCCAGCGCGGTCGTCGGACGCGACCTGGCCTGGTTTTCGTACGGCTGTGACTACCTGCTGCCGGACATCGTGCGCGAGATGCTGCTGCGGTTCGCAAAAACCCAATACGATTCGGGAAAGATGCCCGAATATTATGACGCCGTGACCGGGGCCATCGAAGATTATGGCCTCAACATCAACGACGACACGCCGCTGTTCGTTCTTGCCTGCGCGCACCACTATCGCGTCACCGGGGATCAATCATTCCTGGACGAGATCTGGCCGGTGATCTGTCGCGCGGTCGACTACGTGCTCAGCCAGCGCGACCAGCGTGGTCTTGTGTTCTGTCGCGCGATGGGAGAGGAAGTGCGGGGCATCTGCGGCTGGCGCAACGTCATTCCGCATTTTCGGATCAACGGGGCCGTGACGGAGATCAACTCCGAGTGCTATGCGGCGCTCTCGACGACGGCGCAGCTGGCGCGTTCGCTCGGCCTGCTGCAGACGGCGCAGCGCGACGAATACGAAGCGCTGGCATTGCACTACGGCTCCGCCGCGCGCACGCTGCGCGACGCGATAAACAAGCATCTGCTGAATCCCAAAAACGGCATGTACTTGCTGAATGTGGACACCGAGGACCAAGCCCACGCAGACGTCACCGGCGACGAGGTGTTCCCGGTCATGTTCGATGTCGCGCCGGCTGCGGTCGCTTATCGCATCATCAGCCGGCTCAACACACCGGACTTTCAAACCGAGGCGGGCCTACGAACGGTCTCGCGCCTGTCGCCCGACTACACTCCCTATCGCGACGTCGGGCTGATCGGAGGCGTCTGGCCCGGTCTTTCCTTTTGGTATGCTTTCGCGGCGGCCAAAGTCTACCCCGATGCCATGGCGCGCAATCTGCGGCAAGGCTACGCGCAGTATTTGCGCGATCCCAAGATCTTCAACACGGTACCGGGGCAGTTCTCAGAATGGTTCGACGGTGAGTCGCTCGTCAATCGCGGCATGCGGCTCTCGCCTTGGGAGCCGCCTCGCTACCTGTGGGCAGCGGTCGAGGGGGCTTGCGGTCTGAACATCGAGGAGGCGCCCAGGCGCATCGTCGTCGCGCCGCTCATGCCGTCGGGCTGGCGCTGGCTGGGCGTGCGCCGCTTGTCGCTGTTCGGCCGCGAGATCAGCTACTTCGTCATCCGCGACCATGCACGTTTTCGGGTTTTCTCCAATAGCCAGCTGCAGGTCGAGGGCGATCTGGAGATCTTCGACGAGGACGTCAGCGACCGCATCGAACGGCTCGATCCCGACATGGAGGTCATCGCCTTTCGACGCGGCCAAGAGTGGTTGATCTGCATCGGGAGCACGCTGAACGTGGCCTACACGTTTCCCTTGTCGCTGAATCGCGTGGTCGACGAGCGCCGCCGTTACCGCGCTCACCTCTACAACGCGGACCTGGGCCGCTGGATTGAAAGCGAAACCGCCGCCGGGGAGGAGTTCACCGACATCGCATTGCGCATCGAAGCGCAAAGCTTTGGGTTGACGCGCTTGGTGCCGGTAGAATGAGAAGCGGCGGGATTTTGGCATCTCCCTAACGCAAGCCCCTGCGATGCAACGTTTGAGGTGGCTCGTTTTCGCTTCTCTTTTCGCGCTCACGCTGGCGGGCTGCTCGAAAATTCAGACCAGCGTCGGCGGCCTCAACGCGGGCGGCAATCCGTGGACCGTGCACGGCATCCTGCGGGTGGGATCGTACGAGGATCTCGACAGCCTCAATCCGCTGCTTTCAAGCCAAAGCTTCGTGACCGACGTCGACCAGATGGTCTATTCGGGGTTGATCGATTACGACGATCGCGCCAATGCGATCCCGGACGTGGCGTTGCAGGTTCCGACCCTAGAAAATCACGGCATCAGCGCCGACGGCCTGACGGTCATTTATCATTTGCGCAGGGGCGTACTTTTTTCCGATGGCGCCGCCTTGACGTCGGCGGACGTCAAGTACACCTGGCAGCAGATCATGAACCCGAACAACAACCTGCCTTTCCGCTACCCTTACGACGTGGTAGCGTCGATCGACACGCCAGACGCCTTCACGGTGGTGGTGCATCTCAAGCATCCTCTGGCCTCGTTCATCGGCAATTTCATGCGCAACGGCAACGTCGGTTCGATTTTACCCGAGCATCTGCTGCGCTCGTACGCCGACCTCAATCGCATCGCGTTCAACACCCACCCGGTCGGCAGCGGACCGTTCATCGTGAAGAGATGGGAGCCGGGTGTCCTGCTGGATCTCATCCCTAACCCGCGCTATTGGCGCGGACCGCCGCGCTTGCATGAAATCCGCTATCAGATCATCCCCAGCCAAAACACGCTGCTGACGAGCGTGCGCGGTCACGACGTCGATCTCTACTATGATGCACCCGAAGTCCAGTACAGCACGCTGAAGTCGCTCGCGGGCATTCGGGTGACGGCCGTTCCCAACATGACGTTCGAGCACGTCGACTTCAACTGCCGGCGTTACCCGCTGAGCGACGTGCGCATCCGCCAAGCGATTGCCTACGCCATCGATTGGAGAAAGCTCGCGAACGATGTCTACTTCGGCTTGGACCTCCCGGGGATGGCTGACATCCCGCCGCTCTCCTGGGCCTACGACCAGAGCGTGCAGCCCTATCCACACGATCCCGCCAAAGCGCGCGCGCTGCTGGCGAGCGCGGGCTGGACAGCCGGAGCCGGTGGTACGTTGCAACGTGCCGGCCAGCCGTTGCAACTTGGCATCGCGACCGTTTCGGGCGTGACCTCGCGCGCCAAAGCGGAAGAGCTCATGCAGCAAGACCTGCGCGCGGTCGGTATCGGGCTCGAGATCCATAACTACCCCGCCGACATTCTCTTCGCGACGTACGGCAACAACGGCGTGCTGGCGCGCGGCCGCTTCGATCTCGCCTTGTTCGCGTGGGAATACACGGTGCCCGACCCCGACAACACTCTTACCATCGGACCCGATCAGCTGCCGCCCTTTGGGGAGAACTATACCTTTTTCGCAGACCGCGACATCGGCGTCTGGCAAAAGGCCGCTCAGTATTACTACCGCCGCGAGCAGCGCAGGCCGTACTATGTGAAGATCCAGCAGCGCATCCACGATGCGGTGCCGATCCACACGATCGTCTGGCGCTCGAACATCGATGCAGTCAATACCGATCTGAAGAACTTCAAGCCGGCGCCCGCAGTGAGCGACTTCTGGAATTCCTACGAATGGCAGATCTAGCGGGCGTGGACGCCGCTTTGCTTCAAGAAGTCGACGAGGGCGCTTGCGGGAACCGCGAGCGTTAGGCCGGCCGTTTCGCCTTTTTCTCCCGCGACGATCATGCCGATGACCTTCCGGTTCCCGATGTAGACCGGTGCGCCGCTTGTGCCGTGCCAGGAAAGTCCGGCCAGCGTGATCTCGGGCAGGCCGTCGATCCGCTGGTACGTGCCCACGGATGCTTTCGCCGTGACCGGCTGGTTGTAACCCAACGGGAAGCCGCTGAACGCGACGTCGGTGCCGTCGGGCTGCTCCGCCACGTCGAACGTGACGGCTGCGATGTTGGCAGCGACGGTCGCGTCATCGAATGGGTTGTCGCTCGTGCGGCAGGCGGCGACGTCGAACTGCGGATCCTGCCGGCACGATCCCGCGTTGAAATGGAAATACTTCTCGCCGGCAAGCGAAGTCTGGTCTTCCCAGCGTCCCATGGGGACGAAAATAACGGCATTGCAGCGCGGGCCGTAGCCCAGGATTTCTTGGATGACGTGCTTGGCGGTGATGAAGTCGCCGCGATCGCTGACGAAGAAGCCGGTGCCTGAGTTGCCGACGAGTCCGAATGCGATCTGATTGGGTCCGGGAAGACAGCCGGTCGAAAACACCGACATCCTCAGGGCGTGGATCGTGCCCGGTCCTACGCCGTCGGCTCGTGCGACGGCGATGCCGACGCAGAAGCAAACCACAAGGGCGGCGAGCGCGCGCACTATTTGTTTCAAGGAATCGCGAGCGCGATTTTCCCGGCGTGATCGCCGTTTGCGAGCTTCTCAAAGGCCGCGCGTCCATCTGCCAAGGCGTACTCAGAATCGATCAGCGGCTTGAGCTTCTTGTCTTGCATGAAATGGAGCAGTTCCAAAAACTCGGGCAGCGATCCCATGGTCGAGCCCAAGATCCGTAGCTGGCGCCAAAACACGCGTGCCAAGTCGGCGGGAGGGTTCGGGCCGCTCGTGGCTCCCGCAACGACGATCGCACCGCCTTGCCGAACCGCGCGGACGCTCGTTCCCCAGGTTGCTTCGCCGACCGTTTCGATCACGGCATCGACGCCGTCACCTCCGGTCAGCCGCAGGATCGTCTTGGCGGCGTCTCTACCCGCGGGCACAAGATGGGTAGCGCCCAATCGTTCGGAGACTTTGAGCTTTTCCTCGGAGCGCGAGGAAGCGAAGACAGTGATGCCCGCGGCGGCCGCGAGTTGGGTGGCTGCGCTGCCGACGCCGCCCGCTGCGGCATGTACGAGCACCGTGTCTCCCGGATGCAGCGCCGCCTTGACGAACAGCATGCGATAGGCGGTGAGATACGTGACGCCCAGATCGGCTGCCTCGCTCCATGAAAGCTGCTGCGGTTTGGGAACGACGTGTAACGCGGGCAGCACCACATGTCGTGCGAACGAGCC
>DATGHT010000287.1:0-2517 GCA_035307865.1 Candidatus Eremiobacteraceae bacterium
CGTCATCAACATCAACAACACGTTTCCAGCCAATCCCGCGGCCACGCCCGGCCCGGGAATCGATCCCATGAACAACCCGCATTTATACAATACGACCAACCTGCACGTCCACGGCGTGCAAGTAATTCCGCACATCTTCGAACCGGTGGGAACGAGCGACCCAACCGCGATGATGGTCGCCATCCAGCCGGGAACTACGTATCAATACAGTTTCGCGGTTCCGCCCGATCAACCGACGGGCTTGTATTGGTATCATCCGCACCATCATGGGTCGACCGACGTCGAAGTGTCGGGCGGTATGGCCGGCCTCATTCTGGTTAAAGGTGCCATCGATCGGGTTCCGGAGATCGCGGCCGCCAGAGATGTCCAGCTCGCCTTTCAAACGATCAACGTCAACGCAAGCACCACAACGCCGGGCGTCTACGAATTAGAATATAACGCGTACAAGCCGCCCAGTGCCGGCGGCTACAAGCCTCGCTCGGATTATCTCGCCGCGCTGGTGAACGGCCAACTCGTTAACTTCATCGACTTCACGACCGGGCCCGTATGCGGCGCTTCACTCTGCGGAGTGCCGAGCCCATCTGCGCCGCCACAAATGCAAATGCAGCCGGGCGAAGTGGTTCGCCTGCGCATGCTCAACGGATCGACTACGCTCAACCTGCCGCTGCAGCTTCCCGGACTTGAAGTTTACGTCATCGCCTATGACGGCGTGAACCTGCTCGCGCCGCAACTCGTGGATACTGTAGCCAATCCTATCCTGCTCACGATGGCCGGCCGCGTCGAGCTCCTTCTGCGCGCTCCGTCAACGCCGGGCAGTTTCGCGCTTACGGCGCAAGCGGTTATCACCGAGCAGCATCCGTGGCCGCCGTTCAATTTGCTGCAGATCAACGTGAGCGGCTCGCCGGTTTCAATGAGCATCCCCGCGTCGCTGCCCACGCCCACGCGCGAGTATCCGCTGATCGCCGATGGCGAAATCACGGGTACGCGTTCCGTGCTGTTCAGCAACATTTTCCCGTCCAGCTCGATTCTGTTCGGCACCGCGCTGACGGTCAACGGCGCCGTCTACAACGAGACGTCCGTGCCGCCCGAATTCGTGTTGCCGGTCGGCGCCGCCGAAAAGTGGACGATCACCAACAACATGAACGAGGGTCACCCCTTCCATCTGCATACGAACTCGTTCGAGGTACACAGCATTACGGGAGCGAGCGGAACCGTAAACTACTCACCGCCCATTATCTGCGACACCATATGGGTTCCGGCCAACGGAAACGTCGTCATGCGCGTGCGCTACAAGCAGTGGCGCGGCAAAGACGTCTTCCATTGCCATAAACTGGTCCACGAGGACCAAGGGATGATGGCGAACACGCTTCTGGTTTAGGGCCTTGGTGCGCCCCGCGCCGCGTTAGGGCTTCAGGTACTGAACCAGCCAGTCGACCCAGCGGCGGTTTACGTCCATTGCGCGTACCGGATCGCCGGGTGAATGGCCCGCAACCGGGTATGCAAAGAAACGCGTCGTCACGCCGTGATCTTTCAGCGCGCGGAACATTTCGTACGACTGCGTAATCGGCACGCGCACGTCGCCCGTATCGCTGAGGATGAGCGTCGGCGCCGTGATGCTCCACGCATACGTGATCGGCGATTGCGCCCGGTAGGCCTCCATGTTGTTTCCGACGTACGGCGAGCCGGACAGCTGCGAGATGCCGACGGTGACGTTGTTGTCCGAAAGCGCGTACTCGTCGACCCAGTTGTTCACGGCGGCGCCTGCGACTGCGGCCTTCCAAATATTATAGTGACTCTCGAGCCACGACGTCATGAAGCCGCCGTACGACCATCCGGAAACGCCGATGCGCGAAGTGTCGACATTCGAAACCTGTTTGACCGCTTCGATTCCCGCCATTACATCACGCCCGGGCCCCGCGCCGGCATCGTTGAAGATCGCGTGCCAGTATTTCTCGCCTTGGTTGTCGCTGCCGCGATAGTTCGGGTTGAACACCAAGAAGCCGCGCGCAGCCAACAACTGGTTGAGCGTGTTGAACGAAAGAATCGAAGCCGAGTTTGGTCCGCCGTGAACGACCAGCACGAGCGGATAGGCTTTGCTCGCGTCATAGCCCGGCGGATACGTCAGCGTTCCGTTCTCCGAGAAACCTTCGAACGTCCACGTGACGGGCTGAACTTTTCCGAGATCCAATTTCGCGACCGCGTCGTTGTAAGACGTCAACCGCTTCGGAGTCGCGCTCGCGGAGCTCATATAGTAAAGCTCGGTCGGATGGTTCGCTTCGCTGCCGGTAAAGGCGAGCGCACCGGTGTTGCTGACGCTTGCATCGAGCCAGAACGGCTGCACGGGCTGAACCGGTCCGAGCTGCAAGCGCTGCGCGGCGCCGTCCAGCGTTTTCACCCACAGCGCGGCGTCGGTGCCCTTGTGTCCCGCAATCAACAACGACTTTGAACCCGGCATCCAGATCGCACGCGCCACATTCGTGTCGATATCCGCCGCCGTGACGTCGTCGCCGTTTCCAC
>DATGHT010000288.1:0-5555 GCA_035307865.1 Candidatus Eremiobacteraceae bacterium
GCCGCCATCGTGTAACCGGGAGAAAAGAGGGAAGCTGAGATCGCGGGTTTGTTGCCGATCACCATGACCACGGCCATGGCTTCGCCCAGCGCGCGACCGAGAGCCAGCACGAGCGCCCCGATGATACCAGAACGCGCGAACGGAACGACTGCGCGCGTCAGCATCTCCCACTTCGTGGCCCCCAATGCGAGCATGGCCTCGCGTTGCTCGCGCGGCACGGCCTCGAACACGTCGCGCGCAATGGCGGTGACCGTTGGCAGGATCATGATCGCGAGCAGGACGCCCGCGGTAAGATAACCCACTCCATAGAAATAGCCTTGGAAGAGCGGCAAGAAACCTAGGGTGTGCGACAAGCCAGGTTCGATGATCGTGCGCATGACCGGAGCCAAGACGAACAGCCCCCAAATGCCGAACACGACGCTTGGCACCGCGGCGAGCAGTTCGATGAGCATCGCCACCGGGGCGGCCACGCGGCGCGGCGCGATCTCGGCGAGCAGCAGCGCGGAGCCCACTCACACCGGACCGGCCAGCAGCAGCGCGATCAGCGACGTCACGAGGGTGCCGTAGACAAACGAGAGGACGCCGAACTTGCCGCTGTTGGGATCCCAAGTCACGCTTCGCAACGCTTCGAGTCCCACCGTCTTTGCGGCGGGCCATGCGGCGATCGCAAGCGTGACAAACAACGCGACGACGACGAGCAGCACGACCCACGCCGCTAATCCGAAGACGCCTAAAATCGCGCGATCGGCCGCGCTCGAACCACTACCTTTGGAGCGCTCGAGCGCCGCTGCGGCAGGAAGCGAGGCGAGTCCGATGGTGTCCTCCGGCATTGAAGCTTCGTCTGCATTCGATAAGGGAAGGCGTTGCGCAGGTTTGTTACCCGGGGTCGCACCGCCTTCCGGAGGGACACCGCCTCGCACGAGCGCTACGTCTTGATGCCGACGACGATATTAAGGAAGGTTAAGGGCCGCGACGTGCGTGCCGCGCTGCAGTGAAAACGGCGAGCAACAGCAGCGCCAAGACCAGCAATACCACGATCGCCGCTGCGTTTGAATCGTTGGCGCGCGGCGGTGGAGGCGGCGTTGCGGCTGATTGCGGCTCCGCCGCTTGGGATACAGTCGGTTCTGCGGCCGGCGAGACCGTTGCCGGCTGTGCGGCTTGCGTGGCGGGTGGAGTGGCGACCGCCTCGAGAGCGGTTGCCGTCCGGTCGACGGCAGACACGATCGCCGCACCGTAGTCTCCGCTGCGCAAATCGGCGGCGAACTGGCTGTTGATGGTCTGCAGCTGCGGCTCCGACAAGAGCTGGTCTGCCGGACTTTGCATCACGTTGAAATTCAGTCCGTCTGGGCTCTTGGCGATCCAGATGATTTCCGCGACATCGCCTTTGACGTTGAGCGTCAGCGCATCCCGCAACGCCGCCACGCTGGAAAGCTTCCCTTGTTCCGCATTGAGCGTCTCGACTGCGATGCCTTTGGCAGTGGTCTTTTCCAGCACTTGCTCGCGCGCTGCGATCGCGGCGATCTGGTAGCCGGTCAACAGGCTGATCCGGTCGTTGACGTAGTTGCGTGTCGTGACTGGTTCCCGCGATCCGGTCTCCATCGCCGTGGCGATCTTGTCGACCATCGCGGGCACCGTCTCGCCGGGGCAGCAATACCGCAGATTGCCGACGAGGTCGTTGCGCAAAGCGGTCCGTTGCCCGTCGGAAATCCACTTCATGCCTTGATCGGCAAAGATAATGTCCGTCACTTCCGGAGAGATCGAGACGTACAGTAGCGCGCCATACTTATCTTTGAAGAGAGCGTCGGCTCGTGTGCGCAGCGCGGGCTCTGTTTCCCCGTTCGAACCGGGCACGATGAGCACGGCCACGATGACGCCTGTGGCGTCGCGCAATTGCTCGTTGCGCGCATCGATCTGCGCGATGGTGTCGGCGCTCAGCAGCCCCGATTCGTCGTCGACGCTCCGGCCGGTAGCCGCGAAGGCCGGCAGGCCGAGCCGCATGGCGCTCAAGACGAGCGCCACGATCAGGATCGGCTCGAAGCGGCGCATGGTCTGCTAGGGCGGGTTTGACCCGGTCGAAGCGACGTCCGGTGCGGGTGCGGAGGGCGTGCCCGAATGCATGATCTGATCGCTGTACGCGAGCATGCCGTCGAGATCGACCACCGACCGCTTGAGCTTTTTCGGTACGCCTTCCACCATATAGACCACGCGCTCGCAGATGTTCGTCGAATGATCCGCGATGCGCTCGAGATACAAGGCGACGAGCAAAAGGTTGCTGGCGCGCCCGATCGCCCTCGGGTCTTTGGCCATGAATTGAATGAGCTCGCGAAAGACGGATCGATAGAGCCGATCGACCTCATCGTCCTTTTGCGGCACTTTGTGGGCGATGCTGGCGTCGTGGTGGGAGAAAGCATCGAGCGACTCGCGCAGCATTTCGCGCGCCTTGGCTGCCATGAGCGGGATATCGATGAGCGGCTTGAGCTGCGGCTCGTTGGCCAGGTTGATCGTGATCTGTGCGATGTCGCAAGCGTGATCGCCGATGCGTTCCAGATCGATGACGATATCCAGCATGGCGGCGATCGTGCGCAGATCGGACGCCATGGGTTGCTGCAGTGCGAGCAGGTTGAGACAATTGGTCTCGATCAGGACGTTGAGATCGTCGATGTAGTCATCCGCCCGCAGAATCTCTTCCGCTTGTTTGATATCGGAGCGGGTCAGAGCGTCAACTGCGCGGGTGATGGCCTCCTCGACGAGACTGCCCATACGCAGGACGTTCTGTTGCGTTTCATCGAGGATGCGATGGAAATTTTCACGGCCCAAAAAAATGCAGACCTCCCAAGCCCATTGTCTTCTGCATTATAGTCCGCAACTCCGTGTTTGTAAACCGTGCCCGCATCTCATGCGCGCAGCGTGCATCGAAAAGTGGTGCCCGTCCCCAGCTCGCTCTCGACGCTGATGCTGCCGCCGTGTGCTTCGATGATGTGCTTGACGATCGCCAGGCCCAAGCCCGTGCCCGATCGCGAGCGCGCTCGTGCTGGATCGACGACATAGAACCGCTCGAAGATGTGCGGCAGCGCGGTCGAAGGAATGCCCGAACCTGTGTCGCGCACCACAATCTGCGCGGCGCCGTTCTCGTCACGCGTTGCCGCGACCGACACGCTGCCGCCCCGAGGCGTATGGCGCAGCGCGTTATCGAGCAGATTGACCAAGACTTGATAAAGCTTATCCCGGTCGGCGGACACGAGGATGGGTGCGCCTGCGTTCGTGCGATCCAGTCTGATGCCAAGCGACACCGCCCGCTGGGAATTGCGCGCTACGGCTTGGCGGCAAAGGTCCGCGACGTCGACGGTGTCGAGCCGCAACTCGAATTTCCCGGTTTCCAACCGGGCGAGGTCGAGCAGATCTTCGACGAGCGTGATCATGCGCTCCGTTTCAAGACTGATGCTCGTCAAAAACTCCTCCGAGGCAGTGGCGTCGACGCCCGATTGCAATGTTTCGACCATCAGCTTCACCGCCGTGAGCGGCGTGCGCAGATCGTGCGATACGTTGGACACAAAATCGCGTCGCAACGATTCGAGTTCGCGGATGCGCGTCAAGTCGGTGATCACGGCGAGCGCTTCCCGGCCACCGCCCGGCCCGCGCAGGACGCGCGTCGTCAGCTGCAGATGCCGCTCTTGCGCTGCCGTATAGGTGAGCTCGGCGCTTTCTTCCACGCCTTCACGCAATGCGGCCGTGAGACGGCGGTCAAGCTCGAAGCTTCGCACGATTTCGATCAGCGCTCGTCCTTCGGCAGGCGCGGCGACGCCGAAGATCTCGCTGGCGGCTTGGTTGAAAGCACGAATGCGCGCGTCCTCGCCGATGATGATCACGCCAACGGGCAGCGCCGCGAGGACGTCGCTAAGGCTGTTCGCAGCTTCCGCCGAGCCACGTGATTCCCGGGGTGACGCCAGGCGGCGCATGCCGCTGTCGCTGCGTGCGGCGGCGGTATAGGCAAGCACCGCCGCCAGCAGGGCCGTGAGCAAAAAGCCGCCGACGCGCCACGGCTGGGGCATCAACCCCGATACGAATGCGCAGGTCAGCAGACCGAGCGCGACCCCGGCGGCAACTATTTTGGAGGCGAGCACGGCGAGCGGCTGCGGTTAGTCTCGAAAGAGATAGCCGCGGCTGCGGACGGTGATGATGTGCTGCGGCTCGTTCGGATTATCTTCGATCTTCTCGCGCAGCCAGCGGATGTGCACGTTCACCGTTTGTTGGTCGCCGTAGAAATCAAAGCCCCAAATCTTATCGAGCAGAGACTGGCGCGTCACCACGCGGCCTTTGTTCTGCAGCAACACGTGCAGCAACCCAAATTCTTTCGGTGCGAGATCCACCGGCCGCCCGGCTTTCGTGACGCGCTGACGGTCGTAGTCGAGCTCAACCGCGCCGCCCCGCAGGACCGCGGACGGCGCGACCACCGCTTGCTGGCTGCCGCGCCGCAAATGCGCCTTGACCCGTGCGAGCAGCTCGTACACCGAAAATGGCTTGGTGATGTAGTCGTCGGCGCCGATCTCCAAACCCAGCACCTTATCGATCTCTTGATCCTTGGCGGTCAGCATGAGCACCGGAACGCTCGAGCGCTTGCGGATTTCGCGGCAGACCTCGATCCCGTCCAGTGCCGGCAGCATGATGTCCAGCAGGATCAGGTCGGGCTTTTCCGATTCGGCGACGCTCACGGCTTGTCGCCCGTCACCGGCGGTGCACACGATATAGCCGTTGCGCTCCAAATTGAAGCGCAAGGTCTGCAGGATCGTGGCCTCATCGTCGACGACGAGGATTTTTGGACCGCGCTGGGAGCGTAACTCGGTCATGCGGCGCGCCGTTCTTCAGCCGGAGAGCGCTTTACCTCTTCGTCTAGCGCGGAACGACTGAGAAACCGTGATACGCCCATGAATACCAAATTCCATATGCGTTGGCTGCAATCGAGAGCACGATCAAACCGTACCACAACGAACCCTGCGCGCGCTGCAACCCGCGCGCCATGAGCGGCAGCAAGAAGGCAGTGAAATCCAAACTGTGGCGCATCCCGAATTGTTCGAAGCCGTTGACGTAGTAGAGCAGCGAGGGCAGCGCGGTCAGGAGCGTTGCGCCCCACCAAGTCAGCGTCTCGCGGCTGCGCAGCGGGCTCGTGAAAGCGAGCAGCAAGGCCGGGCTCGTGAATGTCAGCGCGATGCCGAACGAAGTGGGTTTGAGCCAGGGAAACTGCGCCATCCATTCCGGCGGCAGAAACAGGAAGCTATAGAGGTTGAAGGGCAGGTACCGCAAGCGGAACGGGCTGCCTGTCGGTTCGCCGACCTGATCTTGGTGATACCACATCGTATAGCCGATGTCACCGAACGTGTGCCAGCGGGCATAGTTGTAGAGGGCGTACACCACGAGCCACGGGATGAAGCCGATCGCAAACGACTGGTACGCACGCAGATCGCGGCGCTCGCCCTGCGGATAGAGCCAGATCATGACCGGAATGATCGCCAGGATCAGCGGGAACCGGCACAGCATGGCGCAGCCCAAAAAGACCCCGA
>DATGHT010000289.1:0-2279 GCA_035307865.1 Candidatus Eremiobacteraceae bacterium
GGTGGAGCGGCGTTTCGCGAACCATGAGCACGAGGGGCCGGTGCTCTTTGAGCGTGACGTCGGCGGCGCGGACCAACAAGTTGTCATTCAGGCTGTTGGCGATGGCCGACGCGGTCCTGATGGAGCACGGCGCAACGAGCATCCCGTCGGTCTTGAACGATCCGCTGGATATGGGCGCCGCGAGGTCCGCCGGCTTGTGAACCGCATGCGCCAGCTTCGCGACCTCCTCGGGCTGATAGGAGGTCTCGATCCGCATGGTGCGCTCAGCCTGCTCGGTCATCACGAGGTGCACGGTGATGCCGGGCATCCTGCGCAGCGCCTCGAGCGCCCGGATTCCGTACACCGTACCGCTGGCTCCCGTAATTCCTACGACGAACGTCGGCATCGAGAGTGTGTTGCCTCGCTAGACCAAGCGGCGGATTCGCATGCGCACGGTCGGGTTGAAGCGCTCGGGGGAACAGCGCGCGCACGAAACCGGCGCCCCCGGGCGGCGCCGGCGAATCAATTCGAGGTTGCAGCGCGGGCACGACAGCGCGTAGCGCCTGCCGCTGCGGCGGCTTTGGACCGGCAGCGAATGGTAGATGGTCGATAAGCCGACCTCGCGCATCTTGCGCTTGAAGTGCCGGCCGTGGCCGCTGGGCAGACGGCGCGCATGCAGCCAGGCGTGTACCATTTCATGCAGCAGCGTCTGCTCGACGTGCTCGGGATGGACGGAGAGCAACTGCCGCGAGAGTTCGATCAGCGGCGGGCGGTAGGTGATGCGGCCGGCAACGGAGACCAGGCGCGGGTTGTACGCAATCCGGTATGCCGGCACCTCACCGCCGAAGTGGATGAGGTTGAGCCGCGCGAAAAGCAGTTGCACGTCGCTTTCGGACGGCATGGCATCCGCGGCATCACGCCGATGGACGAAATTCTGCACTCGAACGACGGATTTTGCGTCCGGGCAAAGGGTTCCCCTGTGCCGACAGGTCGGTCCTTGCCTGCGTGCCAACTACGGGCGCATGCGAATCTACATCTCCGCCGACATGGAAGGCGTCGCCGGCATCACCGCAGAGGAGCAGACGAATCCGGTCGGTCAACCCGAGTACGCGTATTCGTGCATGCTGATGACCGGCGAAGTGCGCGCCGCGTGCGAAGGCGCCGCCGATGCGGGCGCGACGTCGATCCTCGTCAACGACTCGCACTGGAACATGCGCAACATCATCCACGAAGAGCTTCCGCCCGACGTCCGGCTGATCCGCGGCAACGTGAAACCGCTGTCGATGAACCAAGGGCTCGAGGGCGGCGTCGACTACGCCGCATTCGTGGGCTACCATGCAAGCGGCGGCACGAAAGACGCGGTGCTCGACCATACCTACACCGATGAAACGCTGTACGAAGTGCGCATCAACGGGCAGGTCTGCAGCGAGGCGCGCATCAACGCGGCAGTCGCGGGCAGTGTCGGCGTGCCGGTCGTATTCTTGTCCGGCGACCAGAACGCGTGCGCAGACGCGCGGTCATTCTTGCCGTGGATCCAAACGGCCGAGGTCAAGGCGGCGATCGGGCGCTACGCGGCGGCGTCTTTGTCGCCGCAGCGCGCGCGCGAGCTGATCAGAGCGGGCGTCGCGGCCGGAATCCGTGAAGCGAGGACGCGCGGCGCACAACCCTTCTCCTTTGCTTCTCCCGTCACGCTCGATCTGACGTTCACCTACACGTCGAAAGCCGACGTCGCGTCGCTGCTCCCGGGCAGCGAACGCGTGTCGGCCCGTACGGTGCGCTTCGTCCATGAAGACTTCCCGACCGTCTACAAGGCATTCCGCGCGATGACCGCGCTCGGCGGGTCGGTCACGTAAGGCGAGTCCATCCCCCCGCGGTCACGGCAGCGTCGTGCGCCAGCACACTTCTGGACGCGCGTTGGAGCGGCGCGTAACGCCAAACCGGCGTTGCGTGTCTATCAGAGCGAGCCGGGGAGGCCGTTGCGGTTCCCCCACCACAGACGACTGACACCCGGCCTACTCCTTGGGGCGCTAGCCTCGAAAAATGGCGCAACCGCTTTCCATCAAGCAGGTTGCGTCTCCATATGGCGCACCTTCGGGCGGCGCTCGGCAGCAAGCTGCCGCGACGGTCGCCCTAAAGGGCGACCGCTACAGTGGTGGTGACCGAAGTTAGGCGGATTCTGCGGCGGGTTCGCTTGCTTGTTGCTCCTCGGCCGGGGCGGCTTCTTGCGTTTCCGCGGCCGGCTCTGCAGCAGGCGATTCTGCGGCGGGCGGTTCTGCGGCGGGCGGTTCTGCGGCGGGCGG
>DATGHT010000290.1:0-5706 GCA_035307865.1 Candidatus Eremiobacteraceae bacterium
GCTCGAATTGCCCCATGCTCTCGGCATTGATGCGGAAATATGCCTGCACCGGAACGGAGACATGGACGCCCGCGGGCACCCAGACGAACGACCCGCCCGACCACACGGCCGAATTGAGCGCGGCGAACTTGTTGTCCGCAGCAGGGATGACCGAGCCGAAATACTTCTTGACGGTCTCCTCGTGCTCGCGCAGCCCGGTGCCCATGTCGGTGAAGATCACGCCTTGCGCTTCGAGGTCCTTACGGATGCTGTGATAGACGACTTCGGAATCGTACTGCGCGGTGACGCCGCCCAAGAACTTGCGCTCCGCCTCAGGGATGCCCAAACGGTCGAAGGTGCGCTTGATGTCCTCCGGGACTTCCTCCCAGGTCTTGCCCTCGACGTCCGACGCGCGCATGTAGTAATAGATGTCGTCGAAGTTGATCTGGCCGAGCAGTTCGAGGTTTGCCCACGGCGGCATCGGCTTGCTCAAGAATATGTCGAGCGAGCGATGGCGGAAATCGCGCATCCACTGCGGCTCCTTCTTCATGAGGGAGATCTGCTCGACGATGTCGTGATCGATGCCCTTACGCGACTTGAACGAGTAGCTCGCGGTCTGGTCGTGAAAACCATACTTATAGTCGTTGTCGACCAGGGCTTGTTCTTTGAGCGCCATGTATGTTTTTTTATGCCTCCACGAGTTCTTTGATGAGCGGATCGTAGCCGCGTGCTTCCAGGTCGACCGCCAGCTCCGGTCCGCCTCGCTTGACGATCTTGCCGCGCACCAGCACGTGCACGACATCCGGCTTGACGTAGTTAAGAATACGCTGATAGTGGGTGATGAGCAAAATCGAACGCTCCGGACCGCGCTGCGCTTCGATGCCTTCGGCGATGATGCGCAAGGCGTCGATGTCCAAACCGGAATCGGTCTCATCCAAGATGGCGAGGTCCGGTTGCAGGACGAGCGCTTGCAGCATCTCCAACCGCTTTTTTTCGCCGCCTGAAAAACCATCGTTGACGTAGCGGCCGAGCACCGACGGCTCCATTCGGAGTTTGGCGATGCCGTCATCCAGCAATTTCTTGAACTTGGCGGGCGTGAGCGGCGCGTTGCCCTTGTGGCGTGCCATGAGCGTATTACGCAAGAAATTGGCGACGCTGACGCCGGGGACCGCCGATGGATATTGGAAACACAGGAATATGCCGAGCAGCGAGCGCTCGTTGGGAGGCAGTGCCAAGAGGTTCTGGCCCTTGAACCTGACCTCACCTTTGGTGATGGCGTACTTGGGGTGCCCCATCAAGGCCAGCGAAAGCGTGCTCTTACCCGACCCGTTCGGCCCCATCAAGGCGTGGACGGTCCCGCGTTCGATGTCTAGGTCGATACCTCGAATGATCTCCTTATCGCCGACGGCGACGTGCAGATCGCGAATTTCGAGTAGTTTCTCGGCCATGGAGTCCTTTCAAAGTCAGAAGCACGGCTACCGCACTGCCTTCGACGCGAGCAGTGCGCCGCTGGCGGCACTACCTATATTCTACGGGCCCCGGCCGGGATAGTCAAGATAAGTCTTGAAAATCTATGCTACTTTCTATATAATAGTGACGTCTCACGGACATTTATTATGAGGGAAGCAAGCTTTTTTCAAACCACGCGCGGGCGGATCGTGCAATCGCTGAAACGCCATCGCACCCGCACGGCTATGGAGCTATCAGCCGAGCAAGGGGTCACTCCCAATGCCGTCCGGCAGCACCTGGCGCGCTTGGAACGCGACGGACTCGTCACGAGCCGCGCGCAGCGCCGTGGGCGCACTAAGCCCACCCTGCTTTACTCGCTGACCGCCGAGGGTGACGGTCTTTTCCCGCAGCGTTATCCGCTGTTGCTGAATGCGGTCTTGGACGAGCTTGCGAGCAACGGCGGTTCGGAAAGTGTGGCACGCGTCTTCCAAAACATCGGCCGGCGGTCTGCCGCCCGTCACGCCAAGCGCTTCGCAGGCAAGGATCTCGGGCAGCGCGTCGCCGAGCTTGCCGACTTCCTGCGCGAGCGCGGCGTCATGGCCGAGCACGGGGTGTCGCCCAACGGGTTCGTGCTACGAGAATATAACTGCCCGTTCCGCGATACCGTCGCCAGCCATCCCGAAGTGTGCTCGGTCGTGCACACGCTCATGGAGGAGCTCTTGCCGGTGAAGCCGCGCCAAGTAACCTCCATCGCTCGCGGCGACGACCGCTGCGAGTTTGAACTGCCGATTTCAGCGGCGGACGCGGTCAGCGCCACGCCCGCACCCAGCGCCGGACGTCCGGCCGAAACTTGCGAGGTATAATGGACTTCCCGAAATTCCAAGAACTGGTCACCAATCGTTACGGATTCGCGCAGATGGAGAATGCCACCGCAACCGGTGAATATTTCTCCGATTCGTGCGGCGACATGTATACGTTCTACCTTAAGATCGGGCCGGACGAACGCATCGACGACATCAGCTATTTCACGACCGGCTGCGGTTTTGGGGTCGCCACCTGCGCGATCGTCACGCAACTGGTCAAAGGCAAGACCGTCGCGGAAGCGGAGTCCATCTCGACCGCAGACGTCGAAAGCTTTCTGGGCGGGTATCCCGAGAGAAAGAAAGATTACCCTGAGAGAGTATTGGAAGCGCTGCGAATTACGATCGGCAACTACCGCAAAGCCACGGCGCCCACAAGCGCCGCAGATAGTTTCGCAAAAATTCACTAACCTTTAACGTCTGTATAGAACAATAAGCTCCTAACACGCGTATATAGAGTATGGGCGCCAGGCGACCGAGGTCGCCTCGTTTCCCGTATTGCGGCACGCGGGCGCCGATTGTGCCGACGTTGTGTCAGCGCTGTGACAAATGGCGCACCTCGGCGTTGCAGGGAGACGGCCTCTGAAACGTCTCTAAGAATCGCCGGGTACAATAAAAAGCGATAGGCTTGGAAAGGCCGGCGCAAGCCGGACCTTTAGGAAATGAAAACAAACACGGCACTGCTGGAGCGTCCAGCACGGGCGATCTCGAGATCATCCGATACCATCACTGTGGGTTCACGTTTAGATTCGACGTGCGCGAAGCAATTTGCGCGCGCGGTCGCACGCTTGGCTGAAGACGGCACCCCGTTCGTGATCATTGACATGACACAGACCAAAGGCGTTGACTCGTCCGGTTTCGGTGCGCTTATCTCCGGCTTCCGCAAACTTGCCGAATACGGCTCGGCCGCGGTCGTCGTTTGCGCCAACCCGACCGTCCGCAGGTTATTCGACTTTGCAGGCGTCGCGCGGATGATCACAATCGTCGATCGTCTGAAACAGGCACGACGTTTGGCGATGGCCCAAGCGCCCGCCCTGGCGTCCTAACGATGTCCGGCATCAAAGTCTTCAAGAGTGTGGCAGAAGCGCAAGCGGCGGGTTTCGCGGTGTACGATCGCATTCCCGACGGCTATCTCGTTCGCAAGTCCTCAGGCACCTCGTTTGCGCTGGCGATCGTCAAGCTCGTGAAGGATGCCGATGGCGAGCAGCCCGCGGGCAAAGAGTCGTCCGGCGAGCGAGAGCCGGCGAACCGCAGCTAGCTCACAGCGTCAGGTCGCAGCGCAAAAACACTCCCACAACGTTCGGATCGAACTGCGTTCCCGCGTTCGCGAGTAACTCCGTGCGCGCCTCAGCCGTCGAGAGGGCACGCCGGTGCGGACGGTCGCTCGTCATCGCGGCATAGGCTTCGACGACGGCAATGATGCGAGACAGCAGCGGAATATTTTCTCCCGATAGACCGTCCGGATAACCCGAACCGTCGTAGCGCTCTTGGTGGCCCAGCACCGCCTGGGCCACATCTTCGCAACCCGCAAGGCCCCGCAGCATTTCAAATCCCAAGCGCGGGTGTCGCTTGATGATCTCGTAGTCTTCTGTTTCAAGCTTGCCAGGCTTACTGAAGATGATCCCCGGTATTGCAAGCTCCCCGATGTCCGCTAAGGTGCTCGCGACAAGCAGCAGGTTGCGCTGCTTCGCGTCAAACCCGGCCTCAGTCGCGTAGCGGGCTGCCAGCTTGTTGGCTTTGATGAGCTGCTCGCGCTTGATGCGGCCGGAGTTGACGAGGGCGGCCACAAAAGCGCCCACGTGCTTCAGGTCGCCTTCTAAGGCCGACAGGATGTCTTGCGTCGTCATCGTCTGACGCGTTTCGCCGCGCTTGGCGGCGTAGAGAGCGGCGTCCGCGACCCCTAGGAGGGCGTCGTGATTGTCGCATTCGTCGGGATAGACGGCGACGCCGATGGACAAGCGAATGGGGATGGCCTGCTGCTCGTCTAGATGGAAAGGCTCGCGACCGATCTCTTGCACGAGACGTTCCTTGAAGATATATGCGGCTTGCCGGTCGGTCTCGGGCAAGATCGCGCAGAACTCGTCACCGCCGTAGCGGCCGATGACGTCGGTCGTCCGCGCGACGCGCCGCAACACCGCGGCGACGTCTTTGAGCACGCGGTCGCCGACTTGGTGTCCGTACGTGTCGTTGAACGACTTGAACTTGTCGATATCCATCATCAAAAACGCCAAGTGCGAACCGGAGCGGCGCGCCCGCTTGAGTTCGTAACTGAGCCGCTCTTGCACCGAGCGCTGGTGCGGCAGGCCGGTGAGCGCGTCGTTGTCGGCGAGCTCGCGCGCCTGTTCGTACAATTTTGCGTTTTGCACCGCTACCGCCGATTGTTCGGCGATCGCCGAAAGCAGCTTCAGGTGGCGCTCGTCGTACGCGTTTTGCACGTACGACTGCGTGGAGATCGCTCCGATCGTCCGTCCGCGCACGGTCATCGGCACGGCGACGATCGATTGCACCGTGGTCGGCCCCTCACCGATTTTGTGATGCGTCAAGAGGTCGCGTTCGTGGGTGTTGCGGGCCAGCACCGGTTTGCCGCTCGTGATGACCCGGCCCACGATGGTCCCCTCCATGCTGTGCTCTGCCGGGGGGAAAATGCGGTCACCCTCCACGAGGTATTCGAGCGTGACCGCATCGCTCTCGCCGGAACGCAAGGCCACGAAGAATAGCGGTGCGTCGATGACGCGTCTCACTTGGCCGTGGATCTTCGCGAAGACCCGGTGCAGATCGAGCTCGGACGACACGGCGCTTGCCACTTCGACCAACAGGTTGAGATCCGCCGCGCGTTGCGTGCTCGCGTTCAGGTTCTTCAAATTTTCGACTGCGACCGCCGCTTGCTCGGAGATGGCGGTCAACAGATCGCAGTCGGATTCGGTATAGGAGTTGGCTCGTGGACTTTGGACCGACAGCACGCCCACCGCGCGATCGCCGACCTTCATCGGAACGATCAGGGCGGATGCAGGCTCGGATGCTTCGCCCAGCGTCACCGATCGTACGCTATGCCAATCTTCGGGGCGGCGGATGATGACCGGCGAGCCCGAGCGCAGCACGTCGCCGGAAACCGTGTTCAGCGGCAGCCGGATGCTCTCGACCGAGCGCCGTCCGAACTCTGCGCTGTACTCGATCTCAACGTGCTCGCCGTCCGGCGTCAAGAGCGCCGCAACGAAAAGCGATGCGTCCATGACGCGCCCCACGAGCGTGTGAAACTTTGCGAACAGATCCGCCAAGTCAAGGCCGCTGGAGAGAGCGCGCGCTGTTTCCAGCAACAGGTTGAGGGCGCGCGAGGCGTGTGCGCCGCGCGCGTTTTCTCTGCCGACCTCCAAGTCTTCACCGATCAAGACGGAGGCGAAGCGCAACAAGGCGGCATCGC
>DATGHT010000291.1:0-2292 GCA_035307865.1 Candidatus Eremiobacteraceae bacterium
AAATGGCACCGAGCAGCAGCGCAGCGCTCCATTCCACATGCCCAGCGTAATGAACCAACACTGCAATAATCGCGGCCGTTCCGATAACGCCCGGCACGGCCAAGAACGTAATGGGGCCAGCCACGCTGCGCATCGTGCGAAACTCCAGCCGCCATGCCCCTTCGAAGATCAATGCCGGCAAGAACACGTACAACGTAGCCGCGCCGAAAACGTCGGTGAGCCGGCCGGGAAATAGTACGCCGACGATAATTCCGGCCACAAGCAAACCGGCGATCAGAGGAAGCTGCATCGTTAGTGCGTGTGGGTGAAGTTTCCGACGCGCACGCCGGCGCCCCGCATCTCGGCGATTGCCTCGCGCATGCCGGCCACTTCAGCTGGACGGCCCACGGTCGCAAAATACCACTCCGGGTCGATGTTGAGCGTGCGCGTTTGAATCATGTCCACTTTTACCGTCCGCAAGAAGGCTCGCATCGCCTCGAGCTCGGCAACATCGTCGGTCACGCCCGGATGCGTGAGCAGATTCAGCGAAACGCGCAGCCCCGCGTCCGAGGCAAGCCGGATTGACGCGAACACGTCGCTCAGATCGTAGCCGATCGGCCGGTAGTACGCCGCGTACGCGGCCGGCCTGAACGAGTTGAGGCTCACGCGCACCGATTGTAAACCCGCATCGATGCACCGCTGCAACGAAGGCGGCAAGCTTCCGTTCGTGTTCAGGTTGATGGTGCCGTTCGTTCGCGCGCGCCGGATGAGTTCGATTGCCTTCGCGATCGCGACAGAGCGCAGCAGCGGCTCACCTTCGCACCCTTGTCCAAAGGAAACGATGCCGTCGGGAACCCGCTCGAGGTGATGAACCGCAATCTGCGCGAGTTCCCGGGCGGTCATCTCTTCGGCGATGCGAGTCTGCGGCGATGGCACTCCGCTCCCGGGCTCTTGCTCGGAGATACAGCCGACGCAGCGCGCGTTGCACGTCGGCGAAACCGGCAACGCCGCTTCGCCGCGCTCCAGAAAAACGTTTTGCGCGGTAAAGCAATGATAGTCGAGCGAGCAGAGCGCGAGCTGGCGCAGCACCCGGTTCTGTCCAGTCGTGTTTAGGCGATTCTCGACGAGCCGCTCGAGCTGGCCCGGCTTAAAGTGCCGCGGCTGCCAGTCCTCGCTTTCGTCGGTCCGCATCGCCGCGACGTGCAACTGCTCGTCGATCGCGCACGCAAAGGTGTATCCGAACAGCGGCAAGGCCGGAGCATCCGGATCGCGTTCGTAGGCGGGCAGCAGCAAACGCGTGTACCCGGAGGGCAACATGACCGCGAGCGTTTGCCGCCTGCGCGCGACGCTTTTCCGGAGCCGCGGATGCCGCAACGGAAGCACCATCGGCACGGTTCCGGGCGGCGCCGGCAGCAACTCCGCGTCGCCTACGCGGCGGACGATTCCGCCGTCAGCCAGCGGCTCGTGCTTCTCGTCGTAGAAAATGCGGCCGGCCTTGTCGCAGTACGCGAGACCGATCACAGGTTCTTTTGGAAAACGTACTCGGTTTTGAGCACTTCGTACCCGAGCCGCGCATAAAACGTGTGCGCTCGTTCGCGGATGACGTTGGAGAGCACGCGCACAGTCGAACATCCGCGTTTGCGCGCCCACTCTTCGGCCGATTCGAGCAGCAGCGCGCCGATGCGGTTGCCGCGATACTCGTCTTCCACGACTATTCCTTCAACCTGCGCGCGCCGGATGGCGAGCAAAGACTCGTGCTGCGCAACCACGATCCACCCGACCACGCCGGCGCGCGGAACGATTGCCACCATGATCGCGCGATCCGGTTCGGACGAACGCAAGATCGCTTCGACGTGTGCGAGCGGAACCTCGTAGCCGAGCTGAGAGGCGAGCGCGACCATACGCGGCGCATCTGCGAGCAAAGCGTCGCGCACTGAAACTGCCAGTTCGTCAGACGGGACTTGCATGCCACGCCGCGATGTTCGTGTCAAAGACTCGAACCGCCGGGCCCGAGAGGAAGGCTTCGTGTGCGCCGTCCCACTCTATCGTCAGAACGCCGCCTGGGACGCGCACCTCGACCGGGCTCTGCGCCATGTCCAGGTGAATCGCCGCGGCGGCGCATGCCGCGGCGCCCGTGCCGCACGCTTGCGTCATCCCGACTCCGCGCTCCCAGTGCCGCACGTCGAGTGTTTGCTCGTCCAAGACGACAGCTAAATGCACGTTCACCCCGTCAGGAAAAAGCGGTTGCAGTTGCGCTGCAACGGCGACAAGATCCAGCACGTCGAGCGCGCTTTCAAAGATGACGACGTGCGG
>DATGHT010000292.1:0-2396 GCA_035307865.1 Candidatus Eremiobacteraceae bacterium
CCTATGAAGGGCTGCTTGGCTTCGAACCTTCACCCGACGGTTTGCGCATCAATCCGCACGTGCCCAGCGATTGGAAGTGGGTGGGAGTTCGCAACGTGCCGATCATGGGCACGACGCTCTCGTGCTTCTACTATCGCCGCACGCTCTATTCGTCGATACCGGTCGCGTCACGCGGCGACTCCATCGTCATGGATGAGGACGTGACCCGCTATCTAAAGAGCGACGCTCCGTTCTCGCTCGCGCTCAAGGATGAGCGTCAAACGCTGGTATTCATCGGTACGGATCGCGCGGGGACGTTTGAGATCAACATCGAGCCGCCGCTTGTCGCAGCGGCAGAAAAACATGTGATAACGCTCGACGCTGGTGACGCACGTCTGATCAAACTTCGCCTTGGTAGAAACGGCAAGCCGCGAAGGAGCGCTGCAGCAAGGAGCGAGCACGCCGCCGCCCAGCCGCCGGTCTGATTGCGGGGCCCGGAGACTAGTATTAAAAGTGGGAGCGGACCGCCGTGAGCGACTGCGCCACGCGCACACGCGCGCGCAGCACACGGCGTCGCGTGCTCTTGAGCAGTTGGCGGCTCTGATCGCTGGCGCGGCGACGAAGGGTTCTTCCAAACGACACCGGCGCTAGCGCAGACGACGCGGCGGTAAAGGCCAGCATGAGGCCGACGAGAAAGAGTTGTTGACGAATGCGGGACACGTTGATTGCACTTTACGAAAACAAGTTCGGGGTCCTTCCCACCCCGGCACAGGCGCGTGCGAATTCGCTACGCCGCTGAGCTTGCAGATGAGACGCTCATCGCAGAAGCGGCCGCATGCGTTGAGCAAGGCGGAACGATCATCTTCCCGACCGAGACGGTCTACGGCATCGGCGCCGCGCCTGAGAACGATCGCGGCATCGCAGCGGTTTTTGCCGCGAAAGGCCGCAGCGTTGAAAAACCGCTCGCGCTGCACGTCGCCGATGCGGAACAAGCGCGACCGTTCGTCGCGCACTGGCCCGACGCAGCGCTGCGCGCGATCGCACATTTTTGGCCCGGCCCGCTTGCGATCATTCTCCCGCGCGCGCCTCACCGTTTTGTGAAGGCAGCCGCGGGTTATGAGACGATCTCCTTGCGCTGTCCGGATCAAACGTTCGCGCGCCAGCTGTTCGCCCGCACCGGCCCGCTTGCCGCGACGTCTGCCAATCGGTCCGGTCACCCCGCGTTTCGCGGATCGCCCGAAGACATCGGCGATTTGCCGGCGGCGACGCTCGCGATCGTTGCGGGGCCGACTCTCTTGCAGCGGGAAAGCACGATCATGGACTGCAGCGGCGAGCTCCCTCGGGTCCTGCGCTGGGGAGCAGTGGAACGGGCTGCCTTGGAAGCCGTCATGGGAACCGTCGAGCCTCGTTTGTGAGTTTCTAAGATACATGCGCACGAGCACCCCCTTTTTGGCCCTTCTGATCTGTTGCGTCGCGCTGCTGGCGAGCGTGCTTCCGGCCGCAGCCGGCGTGCAGGTTGGAAAATTCGCGATCCAGTTCGAGCTGGGCGACTTCAAGCGCAACGGCGATTTCATCATCCCCGGCCTCGTGACCGGGACCTCACCGGACGGCGACGTGCGGGCCGATCGCGCCGTCGGTAACTACCAGCGCAAACAGGTGACCCTCATCGGGCACGTCGTGCTTCACCAGCGATTCAGCGGACATGGCCCGCCGCAGCCACCGATGACCCTCACCGCCGACCAGCTGCACATCGATGGCAACCTCAAAACCTACACGGCGACCGGCTCGGTGCACGTGGTGCAAGGCAGCCGAACGCTGACAGCCGATGTCGTGCAATTGAACGATACGACCCACGACACCGTGTTCACGGGTTCCGTGCACGCGCAAGACGGTGACCGGAGCATGGATAGTCAAGAGGTGCACTACTATCTTGTCAGTGGCAGCCTGCTGATCCCCGTCCATGCGAGCGGCCGCTCCGCGGATGGCGATTTCAGCGCCGATCGCGCGAGCGGCGACCAGCGGACCGGGATCTTTTCCTTGTTCGGCAACGTGATCGTGCACAAGCTGGGCGGCATCAGCAAGAACAATCCGTCGCACGATCCCATCACGCTGCGCTGCGATCGGCTCGACATCAACAATCAGACAAAGCAATATCTCGCCAACGGAGACGTGCGCGTGTCGCAGGCGAACCGGATCATCAGCGCACCGCACTTAGCGCTGGACGACACGACGCACGTCGCGACGATGACGGGCGGCGTCCACGGCGAAGAGCTGCCGGATCGGACATTCGACGCGGCGCAGTTGCTCTACAACACGCAGACGGAAGATTTCAAAGCGCTCGGCGGCGTCCGCGTCACCTTCCCCTACCGGCGCGGAGGAGCGACGCCGACACCCACCCCACGGGTGTGACACCCGTC
>DATGHT010000293.1:0-6005 GCA_035307865.1 Candidatus Eremiobacteraceae bacterium
CCGCTGCGTCGGCGATCCCCAACTTCCGCCCACGTGGCATGCTCTGCTCGCCGACGATCACATCAAGCAGTTGAGCGCCCGCATCGATCCGTTTCAGGCGCGCGCGGCGCGCACGTTTCGAGCTGACGCGGGCGACACCACCTACTTCGCGGCCGTTGACGCACGAGGGAACGCGGTCTCGTACATCCAGTCGCTTTTCCATAGCTTTGGCGCCGCCGTGGCTGTGCCCGAGCTCGGCGTGCTGTTGAACAACCGCGGCTCAGCTTTCTCGCTCGTTCCGAAAAGCATTCGCGCTCTCGCGCCCGGACAACGGCCGTATCACACGCTCATGCCCTGCATGCTGCTGCGAAACGGCAAGCCGTGGCTGGTGCACGGCTCCATGGGTGGAGAAGGACAAGCGCAAACCGCTTTGACGCTGTCCGCGCGCATCGCCCGCTACGGCATGGACCCGCAAGCGGCGATCGAAGGCCCGCGCTGGCGTTGGGGTCAGACCTGGCTCGACGAGCCGACGCGTCTTGCCATCGAGTCGCGTTTCGGCGACGCGTGCATCGCCGGGTTGCGTGCGCGCGGTCATCGGGTGGACGTCGTTGGCGAGTGGGAAGAAGGGATGGGCCACGCGGGCGCGATCCTCGTCGGAGAGGACGGCGTGCTGCAGGGCGGAGCCGATCCTCGCGGCGACGGGGCCGCTGTGGGCTTCTAGCTCGCGGCCGGGCTCGGACTAGGGCTCGTGAGCCGCAGCAACTGCAGCCGGATCACCGTTACGGCTTGGATGTGCTGCAGCTGCACTTGCTCTTGGCCAAGCGCAGAATAAAACGTGTATTGGATCGTGCGCACCGGGCCGAGCGGTATCGCTACCCTTTGCGCGTAGTTCGGAAGATGCTTCTGGTAGAAGCGATCCACTGTATCCAGGTCATCGCGCGTTTCGAGCGTTGCGATCAGCGAATCGATATGATGGCCTTGGATCCCTTGCGACACGCGCATCGCGTAGCGCGTCGTCGAGTGCGGGTAGAGCGGCAGACCGATTTCGTGCATGACGCCCGGGGTAGGTTTGAGGGTGTGCACGTCCATCGAACAGCCGCCCAGCGCCGCGGCCCCGATGCAGGCCAGCAATATGACAAACCGTCTCATCTGCTGGGTGAGATTGATTGCGGACTCGGAGGTTGCCTTTTTAGACGCCGGGCTACTTGAGGTGCAGTTTGCTGAGCGGCTTCAGGAGCACATCGCGGATAACGTTGGTCTTGGTGATGTGAGCGCGGTGGCCCGCGATCACGCTGAAACTGCGGCCCGGCATCAAGACTTGCACGCTGCCTTGCGACACGGCCAAATCAGTCGAATCCTGGTGCGCGCTCAACGCGAACGTCGTTCCGGTCGGCACGAAGCTCGCCTGGTTGGTCGCCACGTGAATCGGCGATACGTCACGGTGCAGGATCTCGTTGACCCGGATCGTGCCGCGGCGCAGCTTCAAGTAGACGGCATCGGCGGCGCCGGTATCCACGTTGAGGTGCAACTTGCTGACTTGGATTTCCGAGCCGCTGCCAAGGGCGACGGCCAAGTGCGACGTGATCGCCACGACGGCGCCTTGGGCACCGGTCGGGCGCAAGACTTCTCCGGTCGAAAGCGGCGTTTCCGCCTCGGCGACCTCGCGGGTGCGATTATCGGGCGCCACTGCCTGCAGGCTGCCCTGCACCGATGCAGTGATCGTTTGGTCGGCGGGGCGCATCGCGCGCTCCAGCAAGAAACCGTGCACCGTGAAGAACACGGCGACCGCCGCGGCTAAGACGCCGCCGGTCGCAAGCGCCGGGCGCCAATTGGCGCGCCACGAGAACATCGGGCGGATAACTTTTTGTTTGTGCGACGCGCTGCGGCCGACTTGCGCAAAAACGTGATCGAGGATGCGCGTTTCCAAACCGCGCGGCACCGTCAATTGCGGCACGCGCCGGATGAGGTCTTGGAAACGCTGCGCTTTGGCGAGCGTTCCCGCGCAGGCGAAGCACGTGCGGCGGTGACCGTTGAGCAGCGCCTGTTGTGCCGGGCCTATCTGCGCATCGAACGATTCGTAGAGGAGATCGAGCGCTTCAGAGCATTCCATAGCGTCTACCCTCTTAAACCAACAGTGGATCCAGCCAAACCTGCAGCCGGCGCTTGGCGCGGCACAAGTTCGTGCGGGCGGCTTGTTCGTTCATGCCCAGAACGTCGGCGATCTCTCCGTATGATAGCCCTTGCAACTCCCGTAGGATGAATACCATGCGTTGCTGACTCGGCAACGCGCGCAGACCGTCTTCCAAAGCCCGGAACGTCTCGCCGCGTTGCGCCATGACTTCCGGCCGCTCGTCCTCGCGGATCAGCAATTCGGCTTCGTTCACGTCGTCGATGTCGCTCATCGGCGTTCCGGCGCGGCTTTGGTGCGTCAAGCAAACGTTGACGCAAATGCGATAGAGCCATGACGAGACTTTGCTGCGGCCGGAGAACGTGCGCGCATGCTGATATGCCCGCAGAAACGTCTCTTGGACGAGATCTTCCGCTGATGAGGCGTTGTAGCGATACGCTACGTTGTAGAGCATTCGGGTGTATCGTTTGACTAACTCCGCAAAGGCCTCGCCGTCTCCATTGGCAACCTTCGTCATAAGCGCGACGTCTGCGCTAGACGAGACTGGTTCCAAATGGTAGGACCGGACGGCGCCTGGTATTGTTACAGCGAACCAGAGTGGCAGCATGGAGCTCGTTTCACCGGCAAGCAACGTTGCACGACTGTTATAGCCGACGCATAAAATATCGGGCGGGAGCGCTTCGGACCTTATCAGTACAGAATAATATGAGCCACCGCACGAACCGGTGTCCCACAACCAGGCATCCCCTGCCTGGCGCCGAAACTAGACTCTAACTCTGCTACCAACATAGCGCTTACTTGACCCGTACGCAATTTCGTGCTTGAAGAACTGACCGACGCTCTCGACGACCGCAGCGCCCAATTCCGATATTTCTTCATGGTTTCGTCAGGCAAGGTCGAACCCTATGCCGCGGACGACGCCGGTGTACTACATGTGTCCGCGCGCACGGACGCGCTGCCGATCCGCCCCCTTTCGCACGGCCAGGCCCACCAGATGATCCTCGATTTCATCGCGACCATCGCAGACGCGAGCCTGGCGGAGCGGCTGGCCGAAGCAGCGGCGGGCAGCGCTCCGAACGCACGTTTCCTGCAGATCCTTCGCGCCTATCCACGCGCTCGGCGCTCGTGGCTTGCATACCGGCGCCGGCGCCTGGAGGCACTGGCGATCGAGTGGCTGCGCGAGCATGGGATAGACCTGGCGCGTCTGGGGCTGGACAGGCCTTCACGCGCGCAAGAAGAGGCTGCCGGCCTGCGCTTCGACGAGAAGCTCGACGACAGGATGGCGCTCCTGAACGAAAGAGCATTGCAGTTTGGAAAGGCTGCGCGTGCGGCGGAAGCACGCGCGCACTGCCGTCACGCGCTGCGCATCGACGAGATCTATCATTCGAATGCGGTGCGCGGCAACCGTCTGAATCGGGAACAATCCGAGAACCTCATCTTGCGCGGCACGACCGTGGGCGACCTGACCTTGCGCGAACATCTCGAAGCGGTCAACCTCAACCGGGCACTGGACCGCGCGGAGAGGCTGGCGCTGAGCGATGCGCCGCTGACCGAGCACGATATCCGCGAACTGCACGCCTTGCTGTTCGCGTCCATCGACGACGAGAACGCAGGTGTCTACCGGCGCATCGACACGCGCTTGGTCGGGCGTGATTACCTTCCGCCGGAGAGCGTGCTGGTGCCGGCACTGCTGCGCGAATTCACCGAATGGCTCGAGGAATCGATAGCCGATCCGGTCGCGCGCGCAACCGCTGCGCAGGCCAAGATTCTCAACCTGGCGCCCTTCCTGGATGGCAACGGCCGCGTCGGGCGGCTGTTGTCGAACCTCATCTTGTGCGGTGCCAACTACCCGCCGGCGATCGTGCGGCTGGCCGATGCCAAGCGATATTATGACGGACTGCGCCAAGCCGACACCGGAGACATGACGATTTTGTTGGAACTCATGCTGGAATGTATCGAGAGCAGTCTGTCGCAATGGGAGCAGGCACTGCGCAGCCTTCCGGCGACCGGGGCCGCCGGGCAGTAATCGACCTCAAGCACCACGCCGGCATACGCGCCTGCCTGCACGCCGCGCTCGCGGGCGTGAACGCGCAGAATCAGACGCTGGCTTTGCCACGCTCGCAGCTCGGCCGAGCGATCCTCTTGGACGATTTGTGCCTGCTCTTCGAGCGCTGCGCTGCGCGCGACGTCGACGACGCGACGCTTGCCTGCGCCGCTGCAGAGGCGGCACCGGCGTGGGCGATGCTGGCGGCCACGCTGTATGCGGCGCGCAGCCTTGCGCGAGCCGCGGGCATGGACGAGCGGCGCACAAAGAGCCGCGAACAACTCGCGGGTTCGCACTCTGAGAACACGATCGTCCCCACTTTTGCAGCCGGCTTGGAACAGGCAGCTCAGTGGGGCGCTCGCGTGCTCGCGGCACCGCGCGGCATCGTCTCAGCACTCATGCACGAGGGGGAAGACCGCCTCACGCCGGCTGTTCTGCGGCTGTTGCGCGCGGCGTTCGGCGATGCCGCGGCGGTGAGTGCTGCGCTTACAGGCTTCCCATATTCGGTCGATCCGCTGGAACTGCGGCAGGCGCTCGTGGCGTTGGCGGCTGACGCTCGCGTGAGCGACGTGAAGACGCTTGCGACGACGCTGAAAGCGGGATGGGGCCGCGACGCCGCGCTCGCCGCTGCGACCGCGATCGAGAGCATTCGGCAGTTGCGGCAATCCAAGAAGTTCACGCTGCTGGCAGCCGTCGACAGGCTGGCGGAAGCGATCGCTACGACGCTTGCAACCAGCCAGCCGTCTGAAGAATATGCGCACGATTTGGCGCAGCTGCGCGACGCTGCGCGCGAAGCGGATGCGGTGTGGTCGCGGGCCAAACATCCCGTGCCGGCGCGCACGCGCGTGGAAGTCTTCAGCGACGGGCTCTTGAGTGCAATGGTCGAGTCAGGGATCGTCTTGGTGCCGGCCGGCTGCGTCGCTGCCGCGCAAGTCGACGCCGTCATCGCATGCGCCGACGTTGACGCCCATCCGCTGCCCGGCGATCTGTTCGAGCATATCTTGGGCGAATCGTCCGGGTCGTCAGGCGTGGCCGCCGAGAACGGCCGCAGCGCAGAGCCTGCGCGCATCATGGTGTTGCAGTCCGTGCCCGAAGCGATCGCCGCCGCTGCGCTGCGTTCGCTCCCGCCGGCGCGCTGGACCAGGCCCGTGCCGGAAGTTCCCTCACCTGTGGTCGCGAGCGGCATGACGTTCTCGGCTTCACGCCTCAATGCGTTCGTGAAGTGCTCGCGCCGCTGGTTTTACGAATACCTGTGCGCCGCGATCGAAGAGCCGGCCTCGATGCAAGCCGCCTACGGCAGAGTGCTGCACGCTGCTCTAGAGGCGTTGCACCGTGACATCCGCAGGCCGCACGAGCATAGCGCCGGTGAAATGCTGCAACGCTTGGTACGGGAACTCGACGTGGCGTTTGGCCGATCGCGCGGCGATTTCAGTTCGCAGCTGGAGTACGAGGTTTGCCGGCAGCGCGCCCGCCGCGTTGCCGAACAATACGTGCGCTGGCTGGAGCAGGAGAGCAAAAGGGCGCCGCTTGAGATCGTGGACGTCGAGCTTTCGCATCGTTTCAGCCGGGGTGGTCATCAATTCGTCGGTTACATCGATCGGATCGACCGTCCGGCGCAGGGCGGCCCGATCACGATCTTCGATTACAAGACCGGACGAATCGATGACGATCCGCACGCGTATTTGGAAAAGGTGCGGCGCGGCGACGAAGCCCAACTCGCCCTGTACTTCGCGATGCGTTCCGGCAGCGGCGATGACGTTGCGCGCATCGCGCTCGTGTCGTTACGCGACCCGCGCGATGAAGTTTGGATTTTGGCGCTCGACATCGTACCCGAGCAAGAGGCTGCGCTTGTGG
>DATGHT010000294.1:0-2826 GCA_035307865.1 Candidatus Eremiobacteraceae bacterium
GCAGGCCTTGCTTCGGTGGTGGTGATGACGGCGGCAGCGGTAGTTGCCCTCGCCGTTCCTGCATATGCCGAGCCCACCGACGATCAGCAGCTCGCCAACATCAATCGCAGGCTCTCGGCCTTGACCAGCGAGCCTGAAGCGGAAGCCCCGAAACCGGCGCGCATCGTCATGAGCCCGACGCTCCCGAACACGGTCGTGCGGCCCGGCGTCGCTCAACTGCCGGCCTTCATGACGACGCCGCAGCTCATGCGGATGGTGAGCCACTTCCGCTCGGTCGACCGCATGATGCACTATCACAGCCGCGGGTTAGACGCCAACTTCTGGGGCGTTTTCAACCGCGGGCGCGGCCTGTCGATCAAGTACTCCCGGACCTTTTAGTCTTTCGCAGCGTTTCGTAGTCACTTAGCGGAATCAGGGCCGCTACCGGTTTGCGGTTGCGCGTGATGACGATGCGTTCGCCGCCGAGCGCGACGCGCGAGAGCACGGCGGCGCTGTTATGCCGCAAGTCCGCAGCCGATAACGTGGCCGGTCCCGTGCTCCCCTGCAGCAGACGCAACAGCTTCGCAGAACTCCCGGCGCTCTTTGTTGGCCGTTTCGCCATTAGGATGCCGCCGGCATGATGATCGCTTGTTCGTCGATATAGTCGAGAATGACCCGCTCCTTTCCGAACGCGCTCGGGCCTAACTTCACGCTGACGGCTTCGCCTTCGAAGACGTCATCGCCGGGCCGAGTGGAAAACCAGACATTGCGAAAGCGCACAGGTCCAGCGTCGACTTCCGGTACGTTGATGAGATCGACGCCCTGCGCAACGCTTGCTTCGTGGACAAAGCGCCATCCAGGGTGCGCAGCGTGCCAGCGCGCGGCGAGCGCGTGCGTGACGAAACTCGTCGCGCGCACGTCTGCCCAGCCGTCATGCAAGCTCGCAGCCACCGCCGGCCGCAGCGCCACGGTCGCCGCAGTGTCGAAAGCTGCGCGCAGCGATCGCCCGTCGACGACCAGATTGAGCGCGGGATATTCGCGGCCATCGATCTTGCGCCCGCGATCGTCATGCTCGAAGAGCAGCCGTATTACCGTGCTGTCCGGGTGTTGCGGCAGAGACGATAGCAGTTGCAACTGACCGGCGGGATAGTCAAAAAGCCAAATGCGATCTTGCAGCCAGCTCGCTCCCAGTTGGCCGTCCAGTCCGGCGAAGATCGGATCGCCTGCGTCGGGTGCGATAACGCGCAGGTCGCCTGCGAACGCGCGCGGTTTCGGAATCCAAGCTGATCTTTCAAATGCGGGCAGCCGCGCAAAAGTGCCGTGCGGCCCGTACATTTTGGCGCGGGTTGCAAGGCGCAGGCGCCGCACCGCCGCTTGCGTCAGAAATCCGCTGCCGTCGCTGTCGATCCAAAGCACAAGCCGGTCGTGCACGACCGCCGACACCGGCACCGCGAAGGCGCGGCCGCTTTCGAATTGTGCGGGCAGCAGCACCGCAACCAGCAGCGCGAGTGCGCTCACGTGTTGGTCGTGGGAGCGTTGGTGGGAATCGGGGGCGCGAAGATCGCGTCGTTCACCTGGATGTTGTCGCGCGTCGAAAGAAGCGTCGAGGTCACCGCGGGCACCGAGCCATCCGAACGCGTGCTGACGATGACGGCTCCCGTCGTTTCCCCGAGCGGACCTTTCGCGAAGTTCTTGACGACGTCCAGCAACTTGACGTCGCCTTCGTATTGCCGCGACATCACGGGCAAGTAGGTTTGAGAGTCGAGCAGCAAGTCGTGCGCGGAGCCGCCTTGCGGCGAGATCTCTACCACGTGGTAGAGCTTGCCGTCGACGGTCTCATCGGCTTTCAGTTTGACCTGAGTCGGCCAGCGTTGCGGAATGATTTCCGAATTGTTCATCCCGGCCGCCTCGTCGATGACGTCCGCGCGTTTGCTGCCGCTGAGCGTCTGCACCGCGCCGCTGATCGCCTTGGTCCAGGCGGTTTTGCCGTCAAATCCGATCATCATGACAAGCGGCGTCCCTTCGACTTGCACGCGCTGCACGAAAGAAGCGGGGGCTTTGGCGATGGTCGTCACGGTCACGGCGTGTCCGAAGAGTGTCGAGGAATAAACGGATTGCACGCTTGTGATGCTGGACAACAGCTTTTCGCCGCCGATCGCGTCAGCATATTTTTGCATGACTGCGGCCAGGGCCGGGTCGTCGGGTTGCGCGCCGGCGGCGCCGTGCACGTTCGCCACAAGCAGCGCCGCGAACAGCAGAGCCGGCAGAGCGCCGGGCGATCGAAGTTTTGTCAACACGTTGTCCTCATTCGTTGAGACTGCCCGTGCGGTAGCCGCGTGGATCGATTTCGACTTGTTGATACCCCACCGCGCGCAAAGCCGAGGCCACATAGTCGTGCGACGCCGTCAGCCGCGCAAGCTGCCCGAGGGGGACCTCGATGCGTGCGGTAGCACCGAAATGGCGTACCCGAACGACGTCGTAACCCAGCGCGCGCAGGTAGCGTTCGGCCAAGTCGATGCGACGCAGGTCGTCAATTTCAATCGCGCGGCCATAGGGCACGCGTGACGACAAACACGGCGTGGCAGGTTTATCCCAAACGGGTAGTTGATGTTCCCTCGCGAGCGCGCGGATGGCGGTTTTGCCGAGCCCCGCCTCCGCGAGTGGGCTGCGCACTCCTAACAGCAGGCCCGCTTCGTGACCCGGCCGCCGGTCCAGCGGCGCGGTTCCGTCGTCGGCGTTGAAGCCGTCGGCGACGTACGCAAAATTGCGCTCGCGGGCGATCTGCGTCAGACGCGTGAATAGCTCGTGCTTGCAATAAAAGCAGCGATTTTTTGGGTTCGCGCGGTA
>DATGHT010000295.1:0-4145 GCA_035307865.1 Candidatus Eremiobacteraceae bacterium
GCGCAGACGTCTTGCTGCTGTTTGTGACTCATCGCAGCATTGGATGCCACAGCGGGAAGCCTGCGGCGCTGCCGTTCGCGCGCCAGCTCCACTCGCGAGCGCACCGGCGCCGACGATTCCGCGGGCACCTGCGATACGAGATCGTCGTAGGGAAGCCGCGGTACCTCGACATGGATGTCGATGCGATCGAGCAGTGGCCCCGACAGCCGCGACAGATAGCGTTGGATGGCGAAAGGCGAGCACGTGCAGCCGCGCAGGCGGTCGCCATAGTAGCCGCACGGGCAGGGGTTGAGACTGGCGATCAGCATGAATTGTGCAGGAAAGGTCACCGTGGCGGAAGCGCGGCTCACGGTAACGCTATGGTCCTCCAGAGGCTGGCGCAACGCTTCCAGCACGTTGCGGGGAAACTCCGGCAGTTCATCGAGAAACAAGACTCCGCAGTGCGCGAGAGATACCTCACCCGGTTTCGGCGTGCTGCCGCCGCCGATCAGCGCGGCGCTGCTCATGGTATGATGCGGAGCTCGAAACGGCCGGGTCGTGAGGAGGCGCGATCGATGTCGCAAAAGGCCGCTCACGCTGTACAATTTGGTAACCTCGAGCGCCTCGGCTTGCGTCATCGTCGGCAAGATCGAAGGCACGCGCCGCGCCAGCATCGTCTTGCCGCTGCCTGGCGCGCCCACCATCAGCATGTTGTGACCGCCTGCGGCTGCGATTTCCAACGCGCGGCGCGCGCGCTCTTGGCCGCAGACCTCGCGCAAGTCTTCCGGATACACAGCGATATGCGTGAGCGGTTCGTGGGAGACGCCGCGACTTGCGATGCCGAGATCGCTAAGGCCCATCACCACCTGCACTGCTTGCTGCAGCGTTCGCACGGGATACAGCGTCAGGCCGTCAACAAGCGCCGCCTCCGCCAGATTGTCGGCCGGGAGCAGCAGTTTGAGAAAGCCTGACTGTTTCGCACCGATCGCGATCGGCAAGACGCCGCCGACACTTTTGACGGCTCCGTCGAGCGCGAGCTCTCCGACGCAGACGATGTCGCTCAGGTGAGCCTCGCTCAATTGCCCGTCCATCGCGAGGATCGAGAGTGCGAGAGCGATGTCGAAAGCCGCGCCTTCTTTACGAACGTCCGCCGGTGCCAGGTTAACGACGACTTTGTAGGTCGGAAAAAGAAAGCCGCACGCGCGCACCGCGGCGTTGACGCGCTCCTTCGATTCTTGAATCGAGCGATCGGCGAGTCCGATGATGTGGATCGTGGCGTCGGCAGTCGCAATACCCACGACTTCCACGCGCACGATGTAGGCATCGATACCACGCACGGCACTTGAGTAGCCCGTCGCAAACATGCGCCGATTTTTATCACCGGGCGCGCCGATAAGGTCAAGCTGCAAGCGCTGGAGAAGGGCCCGGCGGCGCTAGCGGGCGCTTAATTCGACCTTAATCGGGTCTGCTCGACTATCCACATATCCACACTAGCGAGCCAAAAGCATGTGGATAGGGTTGAAAAAGTTCAGCCGCAAGCGCTCAAAGGGTGGGTGCGTTCGAGCACCGGAACGAAATTCGCTTTAGTGGCATATCTTTCATTAAGGAGAGCAATGCGTTGAAGACGATCGCGGGTGTCGCATTAGCCGGCCTTGTCGCGCTTTGGGCCGCGGGCTGTTCCAGTCATCAGAGCACGTCGACGAGCTCCAGCAATCCAGCCGCCGCGGCCAGCGGACAGGGCGCAGCCGGCAAGACCATCGGCGTTTCACTTTTGGATTTGCAAGCGCAATTTTACCAAGACATGGAACAAGGCATGAAAAGCGAGGCTGCTAAGTACGGCTACAGCATTTCGTTCCAAGACGCCAACCACGATCAAGCCAAACAAACATCCCAAGTCGAAGACTTCCTCAGCAGGAAGGTTGACGCAATCATTTTGTCGCCGGCTGATTCGAAAGCAGTCGGACCGGCAATCGTCGAGGCAAATAACGCGAACGTGCCGGTCTTCACCGCGGACATCGCTAGCACCGCATCCAAGGGAGTGGTCGTCACGCACGTCGCGTCAGACAACGTGCAGGGTGGTAAAGTTGCGGCCGATCTTCTTGGCAAAGCGCTGAACGGGCACGGCACGATCGTCATCATCGACGAACCGGAAGTCACTTCCGTGCAAGATCGCGTGCGCGGCTTCAAACAAGAGCTGGCGGCGAAGTATCCCGGTATCACCATCGTCGCCGACCAGACTGCCGGCGGCGACCGAGGTCAAGCGGCCAACGTGATGGATAACTTCCTGCAGCAGTACCCGACGCTGTCGGGCGTGTTTGGAATCAACGACGATTCCGCTCTGGGCGCGGTCCGGTCAATAGCAGCTGCAGGCAAGACGGGCAAGATAAAAGTCGTCGGGTACGACGCGAACTCGGAAGCTAAAAAAGCGATCGATTCCGGCGCGATGGTTGGCGATCCCGAACAGCACCCCGACCAGATCGGCAAGATGGTCGTCGACCAGATATACTTGTACTTCACTGGCAAGACGCCGCCGAAAATCATTCCGGTCACGGTAGGATCGTACACCGGCAAGCAGTGATGCCGACCAGCGGCGCCGCCGCACCAGGCGGCGACGCTCCCTACCTCTCGGTGCGCGGGATCCGCAAAGCCTATCCCGGCGTGCAAGCGCTCGACGGCGTGAGCTTCGACGTGTTGCCGGGAGAAGTGCATGCGCTCGTAGGTGAGAACGGCGCCGGTAAGTCTACGCTGGTAAGAATTCTGGCTGGCGCGGTTAAGGCAGACGCCGGCGACATCCTGATCAACGGCAAGCCGGTTGCGATCCATTCACCCAAGCAAGCCGAAGAACTTGGGATCGCCGTCATCTATCAAGAGTTCAACCTCGTGCCGAGCATGAGCGTCGCCGAGAACATCATGCTCGGGCGAGAACCGGTGCGCGGCGTGGCGATCGATTGGCAAGAACTGCGCGCGCGCGCAACCGCCGCCATCAGCCAGCTCGGCGTGCAGCTGCCAGTCGGGCTGGAAGTGCGGTCGCTGTCCGTCGCACAACAGCAGATGGTGGAAATCGCCAAAGCTCTTTCGACGCAAGCCCGAGTCATCTTCATGGACGAGCCGTCCGCAGCGCTGACGACGCAAGAAGTCATGGTGCTGTTCGGGATCATTCAAACGCTCAAGCGCAGCGGCGTCGGCATCGTCTACATCTCCCATCGGCTCGAGGAGGTGTTTGCGATCGCGGACCGGATCACGATTTTTCGCGATGGCAAACTCGTGAGGACCGAGGTCAAAAGCGCCATCACGCCCGACGACGTGATCCGCGCCATGGTCGGCCGCAGCTTATCGTCGCACTTCCCAACCCTGCCGCCCGACCCGCCGCACGCGCAACCGTTGCTGAGCATGCGGCATCTCACGACGCCCGGCCGGATCAACGACGTTTCACTCGAGGTATTCCCCGGCGAGATCGTCGGCCTGGCCGGTCTTATCGGCGCCGGCAGAACGTCGCTGCTGCGCGCCATTTGCGGCGCAGACCGGTTCGCCAGCGGCTCACTCGAGCTTGATGGAGCGCCTCTGCGACCGCGCAACCCGCACGATGCCATCGCAGCCGGCTTGGCGCTCGTGACCGAAGACCGCAAGAACCAAGGTCTGATCTTAGGCATGACCATCCGTGAAAACGTGACGCTGCCCCACCTCGAGGCGTTCGTGCGCCACGGACGCATCGATCGAGGGGAGGAAGCCCAAGCCGTCGCCAAACTCGCGGCTGAATTGCGCATTCGAACGCCCTCGTTGGAACAACTGGTGCGGAATCTGTCCGGCGGCAATCAGCAAAAGGTCGTGCTCGCCAAGTGGTTGCTCGAGAAAGCCAAGCTCATCTGCTTCGACGAACCGACGCGCGGCATTGACGTCGGCGCGAAAGCCGAAATCTACGAGCTGATGGTCGGACTCGCCCAATCCGGCGTCGGGATCCTCATGGCATCGTCAGAACTCCCCGAAGTCTTAGGCATGTCCATGCGCATCGTGGTCATGCACCAGGGCCGCATCGCGCACATTTTCGAACGCGGCGAGGCGACGCAAGAAGCGATCATCCGCTATGCGACGGGAACCATCGCCGCATGAGCGTGGTGCAAGAACAGCAAGTCGCGCACGTCGTCGAAGAGGAAACCAAAAAACTCGAC
>DATGHT010000296.1:0-6870 GCA_035307865.1 Candidatus Eremiobacteraceae bacterium
CACCGCGCGAAACCGAGGTTGCGACACTAGTCTTACGCGGCTATTCGAACCGCCGCGTCGCCGACAACTTGGTACTCACGGAATACACCGTCGAAGACCATTTGAAGCGGATTTTCGCCAAGGTCGGTATTCGCACGCGCACCGAGCTTGCTTCCAAGATCCTCGGAGTACGAGAGGAAGCCGCGGGCTAGGACGGCTCCGGCGGCGCGCCGAAATCCGGTAGGTGCTGACCCATCCGTCGAAGACGGCGTTATATGAAACGCACGTCCGGCTCGCGGCGAAGATGTCCCCCTTTGGGGGATTTCTTATGCCCATTCAATACTCGAGTATTTTGGACGAACACCGCGCCGTTCGCCACGCCGTCGGTATGTTCGATCTCTCGCACATGGGCCAGTTCGTTCTTACCGGTGAGGAAGTCCCAGGCTGGTTGGATGGCCTAACGAGCAATGAGGTCGCGACCATGCGACCGCATCAAGCTCGCTACAACATTTTTACCAACGAGCGCGGCGGCGCGCATGACGACGTGATCATTTACCGCTTGCCGGACCGTTGGCTCGTCATCGTCAATGCCTCGAACAGCGACAAGATCTGGAACTTGTTGCACGCGGCTCAACCCCGGGGAATAAGTCTGGAAAATCGCACCCCCGATTCTGCGCTCATCGCATTGCAGGGGCCCCGCGCGCAGGCGCTGTTGCAGCCGCATTGCGATGCAGACCTCGCGGCCTTGCGCTATTACTATGCCACTGAGGCGACGATCGCGGGAGCCCGCGCAGAGGTTGCGCGTACCGGCTACACCGGCGAGGATGGCTTCGAGCTGTTCGTTTCGGCCGCTGAAGCACCGCGCCTGTGGAATCACTTTCTCGCGCACGGCAAACCCTTCGGACTGCGGCCGGCCGGTTTGGGAGCGCGCGACGTGCTGCGGCTCGAAGCAGGCATGCCGCTCTACGGACATGAGCTGGATGAAGAGATCAGCCCGCTGATGGCAGGCTTGGATTGGGCGGTGAAGTTGAACAAGTCCGATTTTACCGGCAAGGCCGCGTTGCAAGCGCAGCGCGGACAAAATGACTACGATCGAATCGTGGGCTTAACGATGGACGGCAAGGCCCCGGCACGAGCGGGTTACGCGGTATCGCGTGACGGTGAACGCATGGGAGAAATACGCAGCGGTTCGCCGGCACCCGCCCTCGGTGGCAAGAACATTGCAACCGCGCTCGTGCGCCCTGCGGTAACCGTGCCGGGTACCAAGCTCGATGTCGATATCCGCGGCACGCGCCATCCGGCAACCGTGGTGTCCCTGCCTTTTTACAAACGTCAGCGCTAAGGAGAAGCGACGTGCCGCTACCTGATGATCGCAAGTACACAAAAGAACATGAGTGGGTCAAGTTTGGTTCGGACACAGCCGTCGTCGGTATCACCGACTACGCCCAATCGTCGCTGGGCGATATCGTGTACGTCGAGCTGCCGAAGCCGGGCGCGAAGCTGGAGCGCGCGAAGCCGATCGGCGTGGTCGAGTCGGTGAAGGCGGTCTCCGATATCTACGCCCCCATTTCGGGTACCGTCACGGAGATCAATTCGGCTGTTGAAGACGACCCTGCGAAAGTAAACCGCGATCCGTTCGGCGAGGGCTGGCTCGTGAAGCTGCGCATGGCAGACCCGAAGGAAAGCGATGGTCTGCTCGACGCCGCGGCCTACGATGACTTGGTGAATTCGCTCTCGCACTGATGTACACGCCGCACACCCAAGCAGAGATCCAGGCGATGCTGGATGCGATCGGTGCGCCCTCGCTCGAGGCGCTGTCGTCACTACCGCCAGGTCTCGAGATCAAAGAGCGCCTCGGGCTGCCGGGTGCGCTCGCAGAAGCCGATGCCTACGCGCATATCAAATCGCTAGCCGACTCCGACAACGCGGCACGGATGACTTCCTTTTTGGGGGCGGGCGCGTACCGTCACTATCAACCCCCGGCGGTGCCCTGGTTTGCCACGCGTTCGGAATTTTTGACCGCCTACACGCCCTATCAAGCCGAAGCCAGCCAAGGCAGCTTGCAAGCGATCTTTGAGTGGCAAACCTACATCTGTTTGCTCACCGGCATGGACGTGAGCAACGCGTCGCTCTACGACGGCGCGACGGCGCTTGTCGAGGCCGTCATCATGTCGCTGCACGCGAAGGGACGTCATCGTGTCATCATCAGCCGGGGCGTGCATCCGTTGTATCGTTCGGTCCTGCAGACATATGCAGCCGGCATGGGCATCGAAGTGATCGAATTGCCGCTCACCGCAGATGGTCTCACCGATTTCTCGGCCCTAGGGTCGAACGTTGGCCAGGTTGATTGTGTGGCAGTGCAAAGCCCCAACTTCCTTGGTAACATCGAAGACATCAAACAGGCTGCAAGTCTCGCCCGCGCTGCGGACGCTCTCACGATCTCCGTCACCGCGGAAGCGTTGTCGCTTGCGGTGCTGAAGACGCCGCGCGAACTCGGCGCCGACATCGCGCTCGGCGAGGCGCAATCATTTGGCCTGCCGGTGGGTTACGGTGGCCCCTACGTCGGCTTCATCGCCAGCACGAGCGAGCATGTGCGTCGTCTGCCGGGCCGGCTGGTCGGCGAAACGACAGATGTTGATGGGCGACGAGCGTTCGTGCTCACCCTACAGGGTCGCGAACAACACATCCGCCGCGAGCTCGCCACTTCCAACATCTGCACGAATCAGGCGCTCTGCGCACTCATCGCAACCGTTTACCTGGCGACGGTCGGCAGCAAGGGCCTGCGCGCGATCGCAACCGCAAACATGTCGCGCGCGCGTGAACTCGCCCGCGCCGTGGGCGAGATTCCTGGTTTTTCGCTTGCGCATCAAGCGCCGTTCTTTAACGAGTTTTGCGTCAGAACGCCCGGGCCGGCTGAAGCGCTTGCGCAAAGGCTGCTCGAGCGGGGCATCTTGGGGGGTCTGCCGTTGTCGCGCTTCTATCCCGAATTGACGGACATGCTGCTGTTGTGCGCGACCGAACTCACCACCCCCGACGACATCCGCCTGCTCGTGAGCGAGCTGAGCAAGGAGCGCGCTCGTGCCGCAGCTGCTGTTTGAACGAGGCGCCGGCGGGCGCGGCAGCGACTTCGTACGCGATGCAGGGCCGCCCAGCCGCTTCCTCGATTCCTCGTTGTTGCGCAGCGATCTGCCGCTTCCCGACTTGGCTGAGATCGAGGTCGCACGCCACTATACCGAATTGTCGAGCCGGAATTTTTCGGTCGACCGGAATTTCTATCCGCTCGGCTCGTGCACGATGAAGTACAACCCCAAGCTGAACGAGGCCGTGGCGGCCTTCGACGGCTTCACGGATCTCCATCCCTTTGCGCCGGACAGCGGCGCGCAAGGCGCGCTGCGCGTGCTGTGGGATATGCAAACGATGCTCACGGCATTGTTTGGGATGACTGCCTTCTCGCTCATGCCCGCGGCCGGTGCGCACGGTGAGATAACCGCGATGCTTATGGCCAAAAAATACTTTACCGGTCTGGGGCAGGCGGAACGCAGTGTTTGCCTTGTGCCCGACACCGCGCACGGAACAAACCCCGCGAGCGCCTCGATGGTAGGGTATCGCGTCATCTCAATCCCCTCCAACGCGCGCGGCCGCACCGACGTCGCAGCGCTGAAATCCAAACTCGATGGCACGACTGCGGTGTGCATGATGACCAATCCCAACACGCTGGGCATGTTCGAAGACGACATCATCGACATCACGCAAGCGGTGCACGCGGCGGGCGGACTCATGTATTACGACGGCGCCAACGCCAACGCCATTGTCGGGTTGACGCGGCCCGGCGACATGGGATTCGATCTGTTGCATCTCAACCTGCACAAGACGTTTTCGGTGCCGCACGGGGGCGGTGGGCCCGGCTCGGGACCCGTTGGCGCGAACGCGAAACTTGCGAAGTTCCTTCCCAAGCCGCTGGTCATTCTCAAGAATGACGGCTCGTTCGGTCTGAACTTCGATCTGCCCGACAGCATCGGCCCGGTGCGCATGTTTTGGTCGCACTTCTTGGCGGTCGTGCGCGCCTATGCGTACATCATCGTGCACGGCGAAGATGGGCTGCGGCGCAACAGTCAACTGGCTGTGCTCAACGCGAACTACGTGCGCGAGCGCGTGAAAGACGTGCTTGAAGTGCCGTACGCGGATTTTTGCCGGCACGAATTCGTGTGCTCTGCCGAGCCGCTAAAAAAACAAACCGGCGTCCGGGCGCTCGATATCGCAAAAGGGCTGCTGGATGCCGGCATCCATGCCCCCACGATGTACTGGCCGCACGTCGTGCCTGAATGTCTCATGATCGAGCCTACGGAAACCGAGACCAAGGACACGTTGGATCGCTTCGCGGCGACGATCCACGCGTTGGTCAAGCAGGCTCATGACGAACCGGCCTCGATGCGGCAATTGCCGTTGCATACGCCGGTGCGGCGGGTCGATGAAGCACAGGTCGGCCGGCTGGCCAACAAAGGTATTGGGCTGCGCTGGCAGCCACAGGCGAAACCGAATCAGTGAGGGCGGATGACGGGTCCGCCCGTTCCATGACGGGAGAAGGAAAACTGCAACGACCACGCCGGCCCGGCCGGGTCAAACACGAGCGCTCCGCGGGTGGACTCGTGCTGCAGCGCAAGAACGGCGCTTATGCCGGCCTGCTCATCGGTCGCAGCACGCCGCGCATTTGGTCGCTACCGAAGGGGCACGTCGAACCCAACGAAACGGTGGAGGCGGCAGCGACACGCGAGGTGCTGGAGGAAACAGGCATCCAAGCATCCATCATCAGCAAGCTCTCCGACATCCGCTACTGGTTTTACGCCAACAAGATCAAACATAGCAAAGTCGTACACTTCTATTTGATGCGCTACATCGGCGGAACGCCGACCCCGCAAGCCGGCGAGGTGGACGAGTCCAAGTGGGCGCCGCTGGACCAGCTGCCGACGATGCTGACGCACGTCAACGAGCGCCGGCTCATCGAGATCGCACAGAAGATCATCGAGGAAAAGACGCCCGCGGAGTTCGGTTTCTAGAACTCCCCGCTAACGCGCCGATACAAAAAGATATGCGCCGTCGCTGGTCATTCATCGTTCTCACTCTTTGCGCCCTGGTCTCCGGCTGCGGCAAGCATGCGACGGCCCCTGCCGTCACGCTGTCACCGCAACCCAGTCCGACCGCGTCGCCGGTCTACAGCGTTCTCAACGGAGCGGTCGTGCCGCCGCGTTCGGGAGAGCACCGCATCGCGGCCGTGATGATCGACAACTATCCCATCGATGCGCGGCCGCAGAGCGGATTGCGCGATGCGGATCTCGTCTACGAGGTTGAAGCCGAGGGCGGCATCACGCGCTACATGGCGCTGTTCTTAGAACACACGCCGTCGCAGATAGGTCCGGTGCGCAGCGCGCGCACCTATTTTGTGGATCTCGCTCGTCCGTACGATCCGCTGTTCGCGCACGCGGGAGAAAACGACGACGTTTGGGGTCCGCTCAAGGAGCTGCGCGCGGGCGGTTTCGCGGACATGGATGAGATCGTCGGAACGCCTGAGGCGTTTTGGCGAGATTCGAGCCGCTACATGCCGCACAATCTGTACACCTCGATTGCACGCATGCGTTCGACCGCGCCGAAATACGGCTATCCGGACCGTGTCTTTTCACAGCCTGCGTTTGCATTCTATGAAGACCCGCCGCCGGCCGGGCCATTGCCCGATACGGTGGTGACGTTCTGGAACCACTACGCCGTGCGTTTTCACTTTGCAGGGCGCGCCTACCAACGGATCATCCAGGGCGTCGTGCAGCACGATCTGAACGACAAGGCGCCCTATGCCGTTTCGGATATTATCGCGGTATGGATCCCCGCGAAGGTGCTGGATTCACTGGGCGACTTAGAGATGGAAGTCTACGGAAAATTTCCCGCCGTGTTGGTGCATGATGGCAAAGCGCTGCCGGGGCGCTGGATCGCCCCGGGCCCGAATGCGTTGCCGCAGCTGCTCGACTTGCACGGTTCGCCGTTGGCGTTAACGCCAGGCCAAGTCTATGTCGAGGTGTTGCCGCAGGGCGGTACGCTGCAAAGCGGGAAGAACATATGGTCGTATTGACTTTGGAGGGGGAGTCCACTATAGCGATCGAGGCGTCTACCCCGGCTGCACATAGCGTTGGCGCTAGCAACCCATCGGCCTCGACCGGTCCCGGCAACCTGCTCGTCAAGCTGGACGTCTTCGACGGTCCGCTCGATTTGCTTTTGCAGCTGGTCCTTGCACAGGATCTGGACATCACCAAAGTCAGCCTGGCGTCGGTGTGCGAGCAGTACTTGGCCTATATCGGATTGATGGAATCGCTCGACATCGAGGTTGCGAGCGAGTATCTCGTCATCGCGGCAACGCTCGTGTTCATAAAGTCCAAGCGGCTCCTGCCGCCTCCTCCACCGCCTTTCGTCGATGAGCTCGCGGAGGAAGCTGCTGCGGCCGAAAACGCATTGCGCGAACGGCTCCTGGCGTATCAGTATTTCAAGATATCCGGCTCAGACTTGCGCGCTCGCTTCGAGGAAAATCGCGCGTACTACGTTCGTGCGGCTGCATCCACCGAGGAAATCGTTCAGCGCTACCGCCTGCTGCCCGTGGGCCTGGCAGCCGCGTTCGTGCAAGCACTGAACTCGGCAGCTACCCGCCCGATGGTAATCAAGCGCGAAACATTTTCGGTCGTCGTCAAGATGAGCTACCTCATGCGCACGCTGAAGCAAGGCGGCAGCGTACAGTTTTTTGCGCTGGTCGCCGATTGCGAGCCGCTGGAGGTCGTTGTGACATTCTTGGCCGTGCTGGAACTCGTACGCGCCCGGAAGATCGTTTTCAAGCAGCCGGCGGCATTTGGTGACATC
>DATGHT010000297.1:0-3621 GCA_035307865.1 Candidatus Eremiobacteraceae bacterium
TCTTCATCGGCGTAAACAACGAACGGCAGCGCATGGTCGCCGCACTCGCTCCGCACACGCTGGGCCGGGCCGTCACCGCCGCGAGTTTCAGCGCAAACGACTCCGCGCCCGAGGCATATAAGGTTTTCGCGGTCAGCGCCACTCAGCTGCAATCCGAAGCGATCGACCTCATCGGTCACTCCCAGGTGTTCGATTTAAGCGTCCGCCACAGCGGCGACCACATACCCGCAAAAATCATGCAGATGCCGAATGAGAACCACGCGGTGCTCGTCAGCGACATGCCCGCGGCGCCGGCAGGCCAGGTCTACCGCGTATGGTTGATCCGCAAGGGCAAGATGCACCTCGGCAACATCGTCGCGCAGGGAAAGATGGCAAAGACGATGATCCCGATGAAAGTGCAGATGGGAGACGTCATCGCCTTTAGCATGGCGCCCATTGGAAACGCCTCGCTGCCCACGCATTTCGTGATGCAGCAGACCCTCTAGCGCGCGAAAGACGAACCGTTATTCGATCGGAATATCCGCTTCGCGCTGTGCGAGCGGTACGTACTGCACTGCGCGCGGGCCGACGTAGTTCTCACCGGGCCGGATCAGCTTGTTGTTCGCGTACTGCTCGAGCAGGTGAGCTGTCCAGCCCACCACTCGGCTCATCGCAAAGACGCACGTGAAGTACGAGGGCGGGATGCCGAGCGTGTAGTAGACCGATGCGCTGTACAAGTCGACGTTCGCGTACAGTTGGCGCTGGTCCCAGACCGCTTTCTCCATGCGCTCGGTCATGTCGACCCACTTCGTGTCACCGGCGCGCGCACCAGCCTCTTTGGAAATACGGCGCAGATCGATAGCGCGCGGGTCCTTGGTCTTGTAGACCGCGTGCCCGAAGCCCATGATCTTTTCCTTGGCCGCGAGTTTGCGTGCGACCCACTGCTCGATGCCGTTGATGTCGCCGATCTCTTGCAGGTTGTGGATAACGCCTTCGTTTGCTCCACCGTGCAGCGGACCTTTGAGTGTGGCGATGGCTGAGGTGACCGCGCTGTACATGTCAGCCAGCGTGGCCGCGGTGACGATCGCGGCAAACGTGGATGCGTTCATGCCGTGGTCGGCGTGCAGCACGAGCGCGACGTCGAGCAGGCGGGCCGCTTGCGGGTCGGGCTCTTTGCCGGTGAACATGTAGAGAAAGTTTGCGGCGCTGTCGAGGTCGGTGCGGGGTGCGATCGGCTCGAGCCCTTGGCTGAGGCGATAGTACGTCGCCAAGATCGTCGGAAATACCGCCTTGAGCGTGAGCGCTTTGTCCAGATGCGCCGCCTGCGACATGTCTTTGACTTTTGGATCAAACAGCGCGAAGCCCGAAATCGCTGTGCGCAACACGTCCATGGGCGTGGCGTTCTGAGGGACTTCACGCAGAATGCGCACGAGGGGTTGGGGTAAGCTGCGGCGCTTTGCGAGGTTGGCGCGAAATTCGGCCAGGTGCGGTTTGCTGGGCAGCGCCGAATACCAGAGCAAGTATGCGACTTCGTCGAAGGTGGAGTATTGCGCGAGATCGTGGATATCGATGCCGCGGTAGATCAGTTTGCCTTGTTCGCCGTCGACGTACGAGATGCGCGTGTCGCCGACGACAACGCCGCGCAAACCCGCTTGCGGCTGAGGTTGAGGTTGCGCCGGTGTGGCAGTCGCCATACTCTGTAAGACCCTTTCTCGCTGCTAAGACTGTTCGCGCACGCGCCAAAGGTCCACTTCAAGGAAGTGGTCGAAAAGCTGCGCGAAAAGTCATACGGACCTTGTAAGGAGCGTTTATGCGCAAGAAAGTGACCATCGTCGGCGCCGGCAACGTGGGCGCGACGGCCGCCCATTGGCTGGCGGCAAAAGAGCTCGCCGATATCGTGCTGGTCGACGTCGTCGAAGGCATACCGCAGGGCAAAGCGCTCGATCTGCTCGAGGCGCTGCCCATCGAACGCAGCAACGTGCAGGTCGTCGGATCAAACGACTACGCGCCGACCGCAAATTCGGACATCGTGGTCATCACAGCCGGCTTTCCCCGCAAAGAGGGGATGAGCCGCGACGACTTGCTGCGCATGAATGCCGACATCGTCGGCAAAGCGACCGAACAAGCGGTCAAGCTTTCACCGCAATGCATTCTGATCATCGTCACCAATCCACTCGACGCGATGTGCGAAGTTGCACGACGCAGAAGTGGATTTCCACGCGCGCGGGTGCTCGGTATGGCCGGGGTACTCGACTCCGCGCGCTTCTCGACGTTCATCGCGCAAGAGCTCAACGTGAGCGTCGACAACGTGCACTCGTTTGTCCTGGGAGGCCACGGCGACCAAATGGTGCCGCTGCCGCGCTTTTCGACTGTCGCAGGCGTGCCGATCACGGAGCTCATGGACGCCGCAACCGTAGACCGGCTGGTGAAGCGCACTGCCGGCGGTGGCGGTGAGATCGTCAAGTACTTGAAGACCGGTAGCGCCTACTACGCGCCGGCACGGTCCATCGCCGAGATGGTGGACGCGATCCTCAAGGACAAGCACAAGATTCTGCCCTGCGCCGCGTACTTGGAGGGCGAATTCGGCATTCGCGGGCTTTTCGTTGGCGTGCCATGCAAGCTCGGTTCCAAGGGGCTGGAGGAGATTTTCCAGGTCAAGCTCTCCGCGCAGGAGCAGGCGGCCCTAGAGGAGAGCGCTGGGGCAGTACGGGAGCTCGTCGAAGCCCTCCCGGCTTGAGGTCCGACCCGGCCACTCCCTGAGAGGGTGGATTTGCGGGACACAAGAACTCAAGGACTACGGGATAGGGATAAATGGTGTGACGTTGTCACAGCCGTTTAGTCGAACCTGTCATACCTGTATTCGTGCGTATAAAGCCGGAGGGACTGTGATTTTTGAAACGTGCAATTAGGGACCAAGAACGCACGCAGCGCCGCTATCAGCGCAGGCGCGTCAAGCTTCCGGTAACCATTCGCGCCGACGATGGCAGCGTCGCCAACGGACTTGCTTCCGATGTCAGCGCGGGCGGATTGCGCTTCACCACCAACGCTGAATTCACGACCGGCACGCGTGGGCTCGCGCAAATCACCATTCCCGACGGCGAAACCGTTCGCACCCCGGTGGAAATCGTGTGGCGCGAAAATGCGCCTGAAGGTTCCTCCATCTACGGCATCCATTTCCAAAACCTTGGATCGAGCGAGCGCTTCGCGTTGTTCGAAGCGATCTATTCACCGTCCAACGGCGAGCAGGTCTTCCTGAAATCGATCGACAGCGCCGAACCTCGTCCGCCGGGCAGCGAGCCGCTCACGCCCGCGCATCACGCCTATTACATGCGGATCGTGCGGCGCATCGAGCAGGCGCACAAGTTGTCACCGGCCGACACAGACAAACTCTTGTACGCGCGCTTGCACGAAGGACGCAATCTGCGCGAAGCCATCGTCGAGATGGGCCTCACCACCGACGAGGGCGTCGACGCCTACCTGGGAGCCGTTTTCGGGCACCCCTACATCGATCTCGTGCGCACGCGGCCCGATCCGAACGCAGCGGAGACGATCCCCGTCAGCATTGCGACCACCGGCTACATCGTGCCGGTCAAGCTGACCGATGACAAGCTCGTCGTCGCCATGGCCGATCCGCTCGACTTG
>DATGHT010000298.1:0-2417 GCA_035307865.1 Candidatus Eremiobacteraceae bacterium
CCAGCCTTCTCGAACAGCCGCAAACTATGGAAGCGAAAACTCAGGTCCGCGCATTTGAGCACGGCTTGCGTTCCGAAGGTATTGAGGTTGCGCTGGTTCATGGTTCAAGCTGGGGCGTCGAATAGCCCGGTTTGCCGTCGAAGGTGTACAGATTTTCGGTCTTTATGAAATCGAACCCGGCATCATCCACCCTGGCGAGCAGCGCCAGGATGTCGCGATGTTCCAGCTCGCTTCCACCGCTCGCGACAAAGCGCACCCGCCAATGGTCGGTGCAAAAGGTCTCGGGAACGCCGTGGGGCCAGACCGCGGTGCCGCGGTTGAAAATGGTTTGCAAGGTGAACCTTTCACCCGCAACGTTTCGCAACGCGGAGCCAAGGTCATCCGGGCGTCCCTTCCGCCAGTCTAAGAAGACGTCGACGCCCACCGCGACCTTCTTCTGCACTGCGGGTTCGCTCAACGGGTGGGGCTTGGTTTCTACTTTCTCGGGATAGTGCGCCTTGGGCAGCGTCGTGGGGGTTTGTCCCATGCGGGCGATGACTGCGGCGGCAAACTCTTTGGTGCCGACTTTTTCTAGGCTGACATCGGGCTTGTAGATGTCATAGGTATGTATGCCGTCTTCGATCGTTTTCAGCCAAGCGTTGTGCACGCGCGCGGCGACATCGGCTTGATCGATGTGCACCAGCATGAGAATCGCCCCCATGAGCAAGCCCGACGGGTTGGCGACGTTTTGACCCGCGCGCCGCGGCGCGGACCCGTGGATCGCCTCGAACATGGCGCAGACGTCGCCGATGTTGGCAGAGCCTGCGAGGCCAACAGAACCCGCGATCTGTGCAGCCACGTCGGAAAGAATGTCGCCGTAGAGATTGGGGAGCACGAGCACGTCGAAGGCCTGCGGCGTGTCGGCGAGCTTGGCCGACCCGATGTCGACGATCCAGAACTCGTGTTCGAGATCCGGATACTCTTTGGCGATTTCGTCGAAGACGCGATGGAACAATCCATCGGTGATCTTCATGATGTTGTCTTTTGCGAAGCAGGTAACTTTTTTGCGCGCATTGCGCCGCGCGTACTCGAATGCATAGCGGACGATTTTTTCCGTGCCCGGACGCGAGATGAGTTTCAGGCACTCGGTCATCTGCTGCGTCTGGCGGTACTCGATGCCGCCATAGACGTCTTCTTCGTTTTCGCGGATGATCGTGACGTTCATGCCCGGATGCTTGGTTTGAATAAAAGGATGATAGGAGACGCAGGGCCGCACGTTGGCGTAGAGTCCCAACGTCGTGCGCGTCGTGACGTTGAGGCTCTTGAATCCCCCGCCTTGCGGCGTCGTGATCGGCGCTTTCAAGAAGACTCGTGTGCGGCGCAGCGATTCCCAGGCATTCGGCGCGATGCCGGTGGGATTGCCGGCGAGATAAACCTTTTCACCGATCTCGATCAGGTCGATCTCGAGTCGTGCGCCCCCGGCTTGGATGATATCGAGCGTCGCGCTCATGATCTCAGGGCCGATGCCGTCGCCGTATGCGACCGTGATGGGGGTCTTGGTTGCCATGTGCATCCTTTAACTGTCGCCTAGACTTTTAAGGGACCACTTCCGGGCCGCCGCTGCGCACTTCCTGTCAGGTGAAAAGGGCCGAAGCCGCTGTGAGCACAATGACGCGCACCTATGGCTCGCAACAATTTTGTCGCTGCCACTTTTCCGCTGCTGCGCTATGCGACCGGCGCCGTCGACTGGTTTCGCAATCAAGCCATCGCTCCGGACGCCATCGTGATCGCAGCCCAGCCGCCGCAAGGCGGTTTGCGCTTACCGCAACGCGGCGACAACATGCGTTCGGACCTAAAGTGGGTCGTGGCGCTGGACCTGGATGCTGCGGCAATCGGCAGGCAGCAGGCGCTCGAAACGTTGCAGCGCGAAGGCGGTGTCATTTTGAAACACATCCCCGACGATTTGCCGGTGGCAAGCCGGCGCTAAGGCGCGGACTGCCATGATCGTCGCCTTCGCGCGCGAGCTAGGCGCCGGAGGACGCGAAATCGGAGAGCGGGTGGCGCAAGCGCTGCACGCTGAGCTGCTCGACAATCAAATCGTGGACCTCGTGGCTGCCCGGCTGGGAGCGCCCGCCTCCTACGTGCAAGCACACGACGAACACGTGGAGGGTTTCGTCGAACGGCTCTTTCGCGTCATCACGTCGGCGTATCCGGAGGCATATGCGGGCGAGGGTTTGCCGGACTGGTCGGAGGAACGGCTCGCCGAGCTCACCGCAAGCATCATTCAGGAGCGCGCACGCACGGAGTCGCTGGTTGTGATCGGCCGCGGCGCTCCCATCTTGCTAGCGGATAGAGATGACAGCCTGCGCGTTTTGGTGGTCGCCTCACACGACACCCGCGTGCGCAGACTTTGCGGCCGGCTGGGCTGTTCTCCCGAG
>DATGHT010000299.1:0-5393 GCA_035307865.1 Candidatus Eremiobacteraceae bacterium
ACGGGAAGAACGCCATCGGTGCCGCCACCCCGACGTTGATGCCGATCATGCCGGCTTGAATCTTGGACGCGAACGTGCGCGCGGCCGCACCGCTTTGCGTGAAGATGGACGCCGCGTTACCGTAGTTAGATGCGTTGGCCACGTCGATCGCGCTTTCGAGATCGGGCACGCGAACGATCGACAGCACGGGGCCAAAAATCTCTTCGCGGGCGACGCGAGACTTGGGATCGACCCGGTCGAACACGGTGGGCCCCAAAAATGTTCCTTTGGGGTTGGGAGCGCTTGCTTTGCGGCCGTCGCAAACGACGTCGAAACCGTTGCGCACACCTTCTTCGATATAGCCCTCGATGCGCGTCTTGGCGTCGGCGCTGATGACCGGTCCCATCCCGGTGTTGGGCTCGAGCGCCGGTCCTAAAGTGAGGCGGCCGCACGCATCGCGCAACATCGTCACGATTTTCTCCGCAGCTTCTCCGACCGCCACGACGACCGAACCCGCAAGACAGCGCTCGCCCGCGCCGCCGAACGCCGACGACATGATCGCGTCGCAGGTGCTGCCGTTCACCGCGTCCGGCATGATCACAAGATGATTCTTCGCGCCGCCCAGCGCCTGGACGCGCTTGTGATGCTCGACCGCGAGCGTTTGCACGTGGCGCGCCACTTTCGAGGAGCCGACAAATGAAACCGCGCGCACGTCTTTGTGCGAAATCAGGCCTTCGACCGCGTCTTTTTCGCCGTGCACGACGTTGAGCACGCCCGTCGGAAAATCGCACTCGTAGAACAATTCGGCGGCCCGCACGGCAGACAGCGGCGTCAACGGCGACGGCTTGAGCACGAAGGTGTTCCCCGCAGCAATGGCCAGCGGATACATCCATAACGGGACCATGTGGGGAAAGTTAAAAGGGGTGATGCCGACGCATACGCCCAGCGGCTGACGGAATGTTTGCGAATCGATGCCGCGCGCAATCTCTTCGAGACTGTCGCCCATGAGCAGGCTGGGCATGCCGCAAGCAAATTCGACGAGCTCGATACCACGCCGCACCTCGGCCCGTGCATCGGCCAATGCCTTGCCGTTCTCCTGACTGACCAGGCGCGCCAGCTCCTCTTTGTGCCGCTCCAACGCGAGCGCAAACGGAAACATGCGGTGCACGCGCTCGACGACCGGCGTCGCGGACCAACCTTCAAACGCTGCCTGCGCGGCTCCAACCGCGCGCTCGATCTCCGACCCAGTCGAGCGCGGCACGCGCCCCAAGACGTCCCCGCTCGACGGATCGACGACATCAACATGATCGCCCTGCGACTCGACCCACGCGTTGCCGATCCGCAACGGGACCTTGTGAACGTCAAGCGCCTTCATACGTCGTGTCCTCCGGACTGCTAGGGAACGGCAGACGTACGATTTCGCTTGCGACGTGGCGCGCCCCTTATGAGAAGCTGAAAACAGCATTATTTCAGGGGAACTCGGTGCTGCCTGCGAAGTCCATCACGTGTGGCGCCTCTTTGCGGCGCGGCGAAAGGGTTAGCATCATGTTGGCGACTTCGGAAGACCTGCGGCAGCTGCATGCAAATCACGTGCTCACGCCGTGGTCCATGCAAAAGGCGAGCGATCCACCCATGGTCGTGCGAGCCGATGGCGTTTACTACGAAGACGCCGACGGGAAACGGTACTTGGATCTGTCCTCGGGTCTCATCGCGGTGAACCTCGGGCACGGCCATCCCAAAGTCGTCAAAGCGATTCAAGAACAAGCCGCGCGGCTGTGTTACGCGCCGCCCTCCCTTGCCAACGATGTGCGCGCGCAGCTCGCCGACGAGCTCTCAACGCTTGCTCCGTGGCAAGAGGGCGCACGAAGCTTCTTCACCACGTCCGGAGCCGACGCCAACGAAGACGCCATCAAAATGGCGCGCATGCGCACAGGACGGCTCAAAGTTCTGACCGCGTACAGGTCGTTCCACGGTTCGACGATAGGCGCCAGCACGCTCACCGGGGAGAACCGCCGCTGGGCTGCGGAACCGGGAATGGCAGGTGTCACGCATTTCTTCACGCCCTATCCATACCGCAGTCCCTTCGCCACAAGCGATCCATCAGAAGAAACCAGACGCGCGCTCGAACACCTCAATCTGGTTCTGCTGCACGAGGACCCCACGCGCGTGGCGGCGATTCTGATCGAACCGGTCGTAGGCTCCAACGGCGTCATCGTATATCCGCCGGGCTACCTGCAAGGCCTGCGCGAGCTATGCACCCGCCACGGCATCGTGTTGATTTTCGATGAGGTGATGACCGGTTTCGGACGAGTCGGCGCAGCCTTCGCAGCGCAGCGCTTCAGCGTCGAGCCGGACATTATCACGTTTGCCAAAGGTGTCACTTCGGCATACGTGCCGCTCGGCGGTGTGCTCGTGCGCGAAACGCTCGCTTCGTATTTCGACAGCAACGTGCTGTGGTGCGGCCACACCTACGCGGGCCACCCGCTCGCGATGGCGGCCGGACTGGCAGCCGTGCGCGCGTACCGTGACGAGCGCCTCTTCGAACGCGCGCAGCAGATCGAGACCTGGCTGCGCGACCTGCTCGGTGCGCTCAAAGAAAAGCACGCTATCGTGGGCGACGTGCGCGGTACCGGTGCGATGTTCGCGATCGAGCTTGTGAAAAACCGCGAGACGAAAGAACCGCTCGCACCCTGGCATGGCCCGGCCACGGCTGCCATGAAAGAATTTTTCGCCGCGCTATGGCGCCGCGGCGTTTACGCCTTTGGCCGCTTCAACATCATCATGGTCGCGCCGCCGCTCATCATCCACAAGACAGAGCTCGATGCGGGCATCGAAGCGGTCGACCGCTGCTTGGCTGGGATCGGCCCCATCTAGGAGGCAACAAACGTGTGGTTATTTTACGAAGGGGTGATACTGACCTGAGGTTTTTAGTGCATATCGCCTCGCCAGCGCTGCGCGATCAGCGCTCCCGGGCGCCATTCTGAACCGAGAGCTCCCAGCGATACCCATCCGGATCGTGAAACCACAGGCCCATATGCGGCGAGCCCAGCGCCGTTGGGCCGATCTCGTCGCCCGGATCTTCCAGTTCTACGCCGTTTTTCTTCAACGTCGCGAGCGCTTCGCGCAGCGAGCGCATACTGTCAAGGTGAAACGACAAGTGGTCGATCGTCTCCGGATGTGGTGCGCCTTTGAAGAACCCGATGATAATTGCGTCGTTCGTCAGCGCGATGGCCTCATCGGACCGAAACATTTCCTGCAGATCGAAGTTCTTCGTCCAAAACTCCGCGCTCTTCTCCGGGTCTATGACGGCAAGGCTGAAATGCCAGACCGCGCCAAGTTGTACTTTCACGTCCATACCTCTTCGTAACGCATCAAGTCGCGGCCTGTACGCGCGGATGATGCGAGCTTTCTGCACATTTCGTCAGGCACCGTCATTCCACCATCGACACGGTAACTCGGAACCCGGCGTCGAGATGACGCCGGGCGACACGACGTTCAGCGCATCTTGTAGTTTTGCGCCGTCTCCGCGACGGCGATGCTGAGATAGACCGCGATGATCGCAGCCACAAAGATCAAGAGCGTGCGGCCGGCATCGAACACGTCGAGGCTAATTTTCGCGACGAGGCTGTAAAGCAAACCAACTCCGACTGCAGCGGCGGCCCCCACCACTAAATGGCGGTAGAAACCGACTCTATTGCGACGACGCCTCCAGACCACGAAAAATGCGGCTGCGAGTCCGATGACGATCCAGACCAGCTCGCTCATAGTCACGCAACCTTCGGCGTGCCAAAGTTGAAGTCCCTGACCACAAGTTTGTGAGAGGCTGGGGGAGTGGCTGAGTTAGGGGTTGCGCTAGCTCTTAGATCGCGACTGTGCGCCGCGCACCGATGTAGCGGCTGGCGTAATAGTCCTCTGAAAGCGAGTCAACGCGGACCCCATTCGAGGAAGACGCGTGCACGAATTGCCCGGCTCCCACATAGATGCCGACGTGCGACGCGCCCGCCGCGTACGTCTGGAAGAAGACCAGGTCACCGGGCCGCAGGCTGCGCTGCGAGACCGGATGCCCGACTTCGAATTGCGCATCCGCCGTGCGCGGCAGGTCGATGCCGTTGCGGTGAAAGACTGCTTGGACGAAGCCGGAGCAATCCACGCCGCTGAACGACGTGCCGCCCCAGGCATAGGGGACGCCCAAAAAGCGCATCGCTGTTTTCGTCAAGCGCAATTCAAAGGCGACTGTCCGTTGTGCCGCGACGTACGCGGGGCTTAATGTAAAACCGGCCAGCGACGATCCGGCGTGCGTCGCGATCCACAGGGCTTGGGTCGCCGCCATCGCGCGCACATTATCCATGGCGGTCATCGTGTGTGTGCTTGCCGGGTGAGAATGCTGGCTCCGCAATAGGGCTGCAAGCCGCTTATTCACCAAGCGCGTCCGCGCAGCGAGATCCCGCTGATGGTCGTGCGGGCGCCGGCTGCGAGCAACGTGCACGTTCGCGCGCGGGGAACTCGGCGTGGAGGAAACTATGAGCTGCTGCCCTTCGCGCAAGTAGTTCGCATCACTCAAGCGGTTGCGCTGTGTGAGCTGGGCAACGCTCACGTGCAGACGCTGGGCTATGGAGTAAAGCGTGTCACCACGCTGGACGGTGTAGGGCGAACTTGCCAAGACGGGGGCAGCGATCGTGAGGCAGAACAAACATGCAAATAGACAAAATGAGAATCGCGTGACGAGCGTTCGCAACATATCCTCTCTCGATGCCTACGGGGTTAGTTGACGGGTTAGCGCTGAAAGATAGCGCCTCTGCGCACCGCGCGCAGATTCACCCCTATGCCCTTTGGAAATCCCCCGCTCGCAGCCGCGCACCGGCGCGACCCAGATTCGGCTTGGCTGTGCGAGACCGGCTTGAAGAGGCCGGGCGTCGCTGCAATGAAAGTGGCAGGCCAGTCGTATACCGGCGAACCACACCTCCGATTATACGGTGACGAACCAGCAGCTTCCGTGCCGATTGTCACGTCTAAGCTTGGCCCTATTGGGAAGGCGCGTTCAACAATCCTGTGGGCTGTGCGGCCCTTATTTCATGTGCAATCGACTCGGCCAGGCGCGCGATGTGATCCTCCTCGGGCCCCTCGACCATGACGCGGATCAGCGGTTCGGTTCCGGACGCTCGCACGAGGATGCGCCCCTCGCTTCCGAGCGCCTGCTCCGCTTGCACGATCGCTTGCTTGACCGATGCGTTTTCCTGCAAACAGTTCTTGTCGCCGACTGCGATGTTGACAAGCACTTGCGGGTAACGCTGCATGAGATCGGCCAGCTCCGCAAGCTGCTTGCCGCCGGCGGTAAGACCGAGCACAGCCACCGCCGTTGCCATGCCGTCGCCGGTCGTGTTCGCCGCTAAGTCTATGATGTGGCCCGACTGCTC